>JBCECW010000091.1:0-8510 GCA_039207785.1 Pseudomonas sp.
GCGTGCCGGTGTGTGTCAGCGGGTCGGCCCGCCCCCCCCCCCCGGCCCGGGGGGGGGGGGGGGCGGGGGCCCCCCCCCCCCCCCCGCGCCAGGCGCCGATTTTAAAACCCTCTCCCTAACCCTCTCCCGCAAGCGGGCAGAGGTGTAGGGTCGGCGGGCAGCGTTATTCGCCCCGCTCGCCCATCAACCACTCCAGCTGCACCTCATGCTGGCCACGGTCGTCGGTCACAAAAATCGTGCCTTCGCTGATCATCACCGCCCAGGTAATCGCTCGCGGCATATCCTTGGCCAGGTTTTCCAGGGCCTCTTGCGGCACGGCAGCGATATGCACGTTTTTCAGGGTCTTGGCCGCGTCCACCACCTTGCTCTGCCAGACGCGCAAGCTGCCGTAGGCCAGCAGGCTGGTGCGCTCGGTGCGGCGCGAGCACCAGGTCAGGCGCTCGGCGTCGGGTTGGCCGACTTCAATCCAGTGCAGCACCCGGCCATCCAGACTCTTTTCCCACAGCGCCGGCTCGTCGACGTCCGACAGCCCGCGGCCAAAGCTCAGCTCTTCGCTGTACCACAGGGCGTAGGCGAGCAGCCTTACGGTCATGCGTTCTTCGGTTTCCGAAGGATGGCGGGCGATGGTCAGGCGCGACGTGGCGTACACGCCGCGGTCGAGGTCGGTGAGGTTGAGGTCGACTTTATAGGTCGTGGACGGCTGGGCCATGGTTCGGCTTCTAGGCAGGAAGAAAGGCGGCAAGTCTACCGCAAGCGACCGCTGCGGGTTAGAGTCGCGGCCATTGTCTGCCGACCGGATACCACCATGAACCTCGCCACCAAACCGCTTGCCGGAGTCAAAGTCATCGAGCTTGGCACCCTGATCGCCGGGCCCTTTGCCTCGCGAATCTGCGCCGAGTTCGGCGCCGAGGTGGTCAAGGTGGAATCCCCCGATGGCGGCGACCCGCTGCGCAAATGGCGCAAGTTGTACGAGGGCACTTCGCTGTGGTGGTTTGTGCAGGCGCGCAATAAACAGTCGCTGACCCTGAACCTCAAGCACCCCGACGGCCGCGAGGTGCTGCGCAAGCTGCTCAGCGAGGCCGATATCCTGATCGAAAACTTCCGCCCCGGCGTGCTGGAAAAACTCGGCTTTGGCTGGGACGTGCTGCATGCACTGAACCCCAAGCTGGTGATGGTGCGCCTCTCCGGCTTCGGCCAGAGCGGGCCGATGAAAGACCAGCCGGGCTTTGGCGCCGTGGGCGAGTCCATGGGCGGGCTGCGCTATATCACTGGCTTTGACGACCGCCCGCCGGTACGCACCGGCATTTCCATCGGTGACTCGATTGCCGCGCTGTGGGGCGTGATCGGCGCGCTGATGGCCCTGCGGCACCGTGAGGTGAATGGCGGTCAGGGCCAGGTCGTGGACGTAGCGTTGTATGAAGCGATCTTCGCCATGATGGAAAGCATGGTGCCGGAGTTCGATGTCTTCGGTTTTATCCGCGAACGCACCGGCAATATCATGCCGGGCATCACCCCCTCCTCGATCCACACCAGCGCCGATGGCAAGCATGTACAGATCGGCGCCAACGGCGACGCCATCTTCAAGCGCTTTATGTCCGCTATTGGCCGCCAGGACCTGGCCGAAGACGCCACCCTGGCCAGCAACGACGGCCGCGACCTGCGCCGCGACGAACTCTACGGCGTGATCGACCGCTGGGTTGGCGCGCTGCCGCTGGACGCCGTACTGGCCACGCTGGCCAGCGCCGAGGTGCCGGCCAGCCGTATCTACTCGGCCGAAGATATGTTCGCCGACCCGCAATACCTGGCCCGCGAGATGTTCCTCAGTGCCAAGCTGCCGGACGGCAAGCCATTCAAGATGCCTGGCATCGTGCCCAAGCTCTCCGACACCCCCGGCAGTGCCGAGTGGGTGGGGCCGCAGTTGGGCGAGCATAACCAGACGGTGTTGGCGGCCTTGGGCTACAGCACCGAGCAAATCACCGCGCTCAAAACCAGCGGCGCGATTTAAGAAAAACACCCTACGGGATCGCATTTCTGGCCATGACATAGGCACGCGTGTGCCAACTGTGCGCCCGTTCTGGACGCCGCCAGCCCGCAGCCTATATCGTTCGCCGATCGAGTCAGGGCGCGCCAGACGCCTATACTTTTTTACGTTGTACTCCCGGTGTTTCTGGAGTGTTTTTCATGCCTGCATTGCCACTTTTTCGTCGCCTGGCGCTGCTCGCGCTGTGCGTCTTTACCGCCCTGCCCGCTGCGGCGGAAAAGCCCCGGCTGATCTGGACCATTCGCGATATGCCGCCCTTTACCATCCTCGAAGGGCCGCTGCAGCAGCAGGGCATCGCCGACCGCATGCTGAAGCTGCTGACCGCCGATATGCCGCAGTACGAGCATATTTTCAGTGTCGCCAACCGCGCCCGCGCCACGCAGATTCTCAATAGCGGCGTACTGACCTGCGACCCCGGCCTGCTATGGAGCAAGGAACGCGAGCAGAGCATGTACTTCTCCATTCCCACCATGGGCATCCTGACTAACGGCGTGGTGGTGCGCAAAGTCGATGAAGAAGCGCTGGCGGCCTTTATCCAGAAAGGCGAATTCGACCTTGCCGCGTTTCTCGCCGACGGCCGCTACACCTTGGGCACCCTGGTGGAACGCAGCTACGGCAAGGTGATCGACGCCGAACTCAAACAGGCCAACCCAAAAAACCTGGTAATTCACCACGGCATCGACGCCACCCTGAGCCTGCTGCGCATGCAACAGCACCAGCGGCTGAATGCCGTGCTCGGCTACTGGCCGGAGCTGCGCTACCAGAGCGAAAACGCCGGGGTGCCAATGGACGCGCTGAACTTCTACCCGGTCAAAGGCGTGCCCACCTACCAACTGACCTACGTGACCTGCTCAAAAACCCCGGAAGGCCTGGAAGCCATCAAGGCCATCAACGCCTCGGTACGGCGCCTGCGTGAGGGCGAAGTGATCGACCTGTATGCCCAGTGGCTCGATGGCGCCACCCGCACGGCGTATCTGAAAGCGGCAAAAGGCTTCTTCAAGGAGTGAAAAGCGACACCTGTCGTTCTAAATAAACGATAGGCACCCTACCCAAGCGATTAATCTCATGGCATTTTCCCCGCATCTACCTGTTTGAGAGCCCGTCGCCATGATGACCCTGCGCCAAATCCGCCATTTTATTGCCGTGGCGGAAACCGGCTCGATCTCCGCGGCCGCCCAGGCCGTGTTTATCTCCCAGTCAACGCTGACCCTGGCCATCCAGCAGCTGGAGCAGGAAATCGGCGTCAGCTTGTTTAACCGCCACGCCAAGGGCATGACCCTGACCCACCAGGGCCATCAGTTTCTGCGCCAGGCACACCTGATCCTGGCCACCGTCGACAACGCCAAGCGCAGCCTGCAACAAAGCACCGACCAGGTGGCCGGGCAGCTCACCATTGGCGTGACCGGGCTGGTGGCCGGTTACTATCTGGCCGACCTGATCACCCGCTTCCAGCGCGCCTACCCCAACGTGGAAATCCGCGTGATGGAAGACGAGCGCCCGTATATCGAACATTTGCTGGTCAGCGGCGAGATCGACGTCGGCGTCTTGATCCTTTCCAACCTGGAAGACCGCCATGCCCTGCAGACCGAAGTGCTCACCCACTCGCCGCTGCGCCTGTGGCTGCCGCCGCAGCACCCGCTGCTGGACCACGACAGCATCAGCCTGGCCGATGTGGTGAAGGAGCCGATGATTCAATTGAACGTCGACGAAATGGGCCTGAATGCCCAGCGCATCTGGTCGCGCGCCGGCCTGCAACCCAATGTCACCCTGCGTACCGGCTCCACCGAAGCGGTGCGTAGCCTGGTAGCAGCTGGCCTGGGCCTGTCTATCCAGCCGGATATGACCTACCGGCCCTGGTCGTTGGAAGGCGACATTATCGAAGCCCGCGCGGTGGTGGACCTGACCCAGACCCTGGACGTCGGCCTGGCCTGGCGCCGAGGCACGGCGCGGCCTGCGCTGGTGGACCCGTTCCTGACGGTGGCCCGCGAACAACTAAATAATCGCCGGCCATCTATTTAATCGAACGCTGCGTTCAGTATTAAGAATTTGTCGCCTGCCAGGGCGGCTACTAGGCTCTGCTGCCATTCGTATCAAGGCATTTCCTGGCCGCCCAACGCGTCAGGTGCCTTAAACAAAAACAACAGTGAGCGAAACTCGATGGCCGGTGCTGCAACCCCCACATCCTTTTCCAGCGAACTGTTGATTGACGGTCGCCTGGTAGCCGGCGAAGGGTTTGTCGAACCCATCCTCAACCCCGCCACGGGCGAAGCCCTGGTGCATATCGCCGAAGCCTCCACCGACCAGGTGACCGCCGCCATCCAGGCCGCCGACCGCGCCTTCGCCGGTTGGGCCCGCACCACGCCGCAACAACGCTCGCTGATCCTGCTGAAAATTGCCGATGCCATCGAACAACGCGCCGACCACCTGGCCGCGCTCGAGGCACTGAACTGCGGCAAGCCGCTGCACCTGGCACGCCAGGACGATTTGAATGCAGCGGTGGATGTCTTCCGCTTCTTCGCTGGCGCCGTGCGCTGCCAGACCGGCCAGCTCGCCGGCGAATACCTGCCCGGTTTTACCAGCATGGTGCGCCGCGACCCGATTGGCGTGGTGGCTTCCATTGCGCCGTGGAACTACCCGCTGATGATGGCCGCGTGGAAAGTCGCGCCGGCATTGGCGGCCGGTAACACCGTGGTGTTCAAGCCATCCGAACATACGCCGCTGTCGATTCTGTATCTCGCGCCAGTGCTGGCTGAGCTGCTGCCACCCGGGGTGATCAACATTATTTGTGGCGGCGGCGAAAGCGTCGGCAGCCACCTGGTCAGCCATCCCAAGGTGCGCATGGTGTCGCTGACCGGCGATATCGTCACTGGGCAGAAAATCCTCCAGGCCGCGGCCAAAACCCTGAAACGCACCCACCTGGAACTGGGCGGCAAGGCGCCGGTGATCGTCTGCAACGATGCCGACCTCAAGGCCGTGGTCGATGGTGTGCGCACCTGGGGTTACTACAACGCCGGGCAAGATTGCACCGCCGCCTGCCGTATCTACGCCCAGGCCGGTATCCACGACCGTTTGGTAGCGGAGTTGGGCGATGCCGTCAGCAGCCTGCGCTTTGCCCGCAAGCGTGATGCCGACAACGAAATCGGCCCACTGATCAGCGCCCGCCAGCGCGACCGCGTGGCCAGCTTTGTCGAGCGCGCCCTGGGCCAGCCCCATATCGAACGGGTAACCGGCGCCGCCGTGCATTCGGGCCCCGGCTTCTACTACCAACCGACCCTGCTGGCCGGCTGCAAGCAAAGCGATGAAATCGTCCAGCGCGAAGTGTTTGGCCCGGTGGTCACCGTGACCCGCTTCGACGACCTCAGCCAGGCCGTGGATTGGGCCAACGACTCCGAGTACGGCCTGGCCTCATCCATCTGGACCCAGAACCTGGACAAAGCCATGCAGGTAGCCGCCCGCTTGCAATACGGCTGCACCTGGATCAACAGCCACTTCCTGGTGCTCAGCGAAATGCCCCACGGTGGCCTCAAGCGCTCCGGGTACGGCAAGGATTTGTCCAGCGACTCGCTGGAAGACTACAGCGTGGTACGCCACATCATGGCCCGGCATGGCCAGCTGACGGATTAACCGTAAGACCCAACACCAGCCCGGCCTCCGACCGGGCGGCGACATAACAAGAAGTACCGTTGCACGACGTTCAACTGCCCCGACAAAACAGAAAAGAGGGATACCAAAAATGTTCGTGAAAAAAACCGCGCTGTTGAGCGCACTGACCACCGCCCTGCTGGCCAGCGCCAGCTTGCAGGCCGCCGAAACCCTGAAGGCTGTGGGTGCCGGTGAAGGCGCCCTGGATATCATTGCCTGGCCTGGCTATATCGAACGCGGCGAGACCGACAAGAACTACGACTGGGTGACCCAGTTCGAAAAAGACACCGGTTGCCAGGTGAATGTAAAAACCGCAGCCACCTCGGACGAGATGGTCAGCCTGATGACCAAGGGCGGCTACGACCTAGTCACCGCCTCGGGCGACGCCTCGCTGCGCCTGATCTACGGCAAGCGCGTACAACCGATCAACCCCGAGCTGATTCCCAACTGGAAAACCATCGACGGCCGCCTCAAGGACGCGCCCTGGTATGTGGTCGACGGCAAAACCTACGGCACGCCCTACCAGTGGGGCCCGAACGTGCTGATGTACAACACCAATATTTTCAAGAAAGCCCCGGATAGCTGGAGCGTGCTGTTCGACGCGCAGAACCTGCCCGACGGCAAGCCGAACAAAGGCCGCGTGCAAGCCTACGACGGCCCGATCTATATCGCCGACGCCGCGCTGTACCTGAAAAACGCCCAGCCCGACTTGAAGATCAACGACCCCTACGAGCTCAACGAAACCCAGTACAAGGCGGTGCTCGATGTGTTGCGCAAACAGCACGAGCTGATCCACCGCTACTGGCACGACACCACCGTGCAAATGAGCGACTTCAAAAACGAAGGCGTAGCCGCCTCCAGCGCCTGGCCATACCAGGCCAACGCGCTGAAAACCGAAGGCCAACCCATTGCCACCACCTTCCCCAAGGAAGGCGTAACTGGCTGGGCCGACACCACCATGCTGCACGCCGAAGCCAAGCACCCCAACTGCGCGTACAAGTGGATGAACTGGTCGCTGGAACCCAAGGTGCAGGGCGACCTGGCGGCCTGGTTCGGCTCGGTGCCATCGGTGCCGGTAGCGTGCAAAGCCAGTGAACTGCTGGGTGCCGAAGGCTGCGCCACCAACGGCTACGACCAGTTCGACAAGATCGCGTTCTGGAAAACGCCGCAGGCTAAGTGCAAAACCCAAGAAGCATGCGTTCCGTACTCGAAGTGGACGCAGGACTTCATTGCCATCATGGGCGGGCGTTAGTCCGCAGCCCTCTCCCCCCGCCCTCTCCCGCGAGCGGGCGAGGGAGCCTGATCGGCGTACGGTTTAGCTCCCCTCGCCCGCATGCAGGAGAGGGGCTGGGGGAGAGGGCCGCGCCACACGCCGATCCCCGTAAACACGCTTCACACCCACCCCACCCGACCCTTTTTGTGTCGGCAAACCCTGATCGGTCGGTTGGGCGTGGGTGGCTTTTGATCCTGGAGTTTTTGTTATGACCCTTGCAGTGCAATTCACCGATGTGTCCCGCGTGTTCGGCGACGTCAAAGCCGTGGACCGGGTGTCCATCGACATCCAGGATGGCGAGTTCTTCTCCATGCTCGGCCCCTCGGGCTCGGGCAAAACCACCTGCCTGCGCCTGATTGCCGGGTTTGAACAACCCAGCGCCGGCTCTATTCGTATTCATGGTGCCGAGGCCGTGGGCCTGGCGCCGTACCAGCGTGACGTCAATACGGTGTTCCAGGACTACGCCCTGTTCCCCCATATGAACGTGCGCGACAACGTGGCCTACGGCCTGAAAGTCAAAGGCGTGGGCAAAAGCGAGCGCCTGGCGCGTGCCGAAGAGGCCCTGGGCATGGTGGCCCTGGCCGGTTACGGCGACCGCAAGCCCGTGCAGCTGTCCGGCGGCCAGCGCCAGCGCGTGGCCCTGGCCCGCGCCCTGGTCAACCGCCCACGCGTATTGCTGCTCGACGAGCCCCTCGGCGCACTGGATTTGAAGCTGCGCGAGCAAATGCAGAGCGAGCTGAAAAAGCTCCAGCGCCAACTGGGCATCACCTTTATTTTTGTCACCCACGACCAGACCGAAGCGCTGTCGATGTCCGACCGCGTGGCGGTGTTCAACAAGGGCCGTATCGAGCAGGTCGATACCCCGCGCAATCTGTATATGAAACCGGCTACGCCATTCGTAGCGGAGTTTGTCGGCACCTCCAACGTGCTGCGTGGCGAGCTGGCCCAGTTGCTCACTGGCAGCGCCGCGCCCTTCTCGATTCGCCCGGAACATATCCGCCTGGGTGCCGAGCCGGCTGCCGCCAACGAAGTTCAGGTCAACGGCCTGCTGCACGATGTGCAGTACCAGGGCGCCGCCACCCGCTTTGAAGTGCAGTTGGAAAACGGCCAGAACATCAGCGTCAGCCAGGCCAATAACCAATGGCAGCAAACCGCGCCGGCGTTCCAGGCCGGGCAACAGGTCACCGTGCGCTGGGCCCGTGAGGCCATGGTGGCGTTGACCGATATCGAGGGCCGGTAACATGACCGCCCACGCCCTTCAGCCTGCAGGCGGGCCGCTGCACCGCCTGACCGACCTGCTGTACAAGAAACCTAACCTCTACCTGGCGATGCTCCTGGTGCCGCCGCTGCTGTGGTTTGGTGTGATCTATTTCGCCCCGCTGCTGACCTTTCTCTGGCAGGGCGTGTACACCTACGACGAAATGGCCATGGCCGCCACGCCCGACCTCACCTGGGCCAACCTGCTGGCCCTGTTCGAGCCAGCCAACTACGACATCATCCTGCGCACCCTGGGCATGGCCATCGTCGTGTCGCTGGCCAGCGCCGCCCTGGCGT
>JBCECW010000091.1:8520-9807 GCA_039207785.1 Pseudomonas sp.
ACCCAGATGCGGTACGTCCTCGAGCACATCGTCGGCCCCACCGGGTTCTTCGGGCCGGCGCTGCTGCGCACGGCCGTGTACGTCGTCACCGCCAGCCTGCTCTGCCTGGTGATCGCGTTCCCCATCGCCTACTACATGGCGCGCTACACCAGCGGCAAGACCAAGGCGTTTTTCTATATCGCGGTGATGCTGCCGATGTGGGCCAGCTATATCGTCAAGGCCTACGCCTGGACCCTGCTGCTGGCCAAAGGCGGCGTGGTGCAGTGGTTTGTCGAGCAGTTGCATCTGGTGCCGGTGCTGCAATTTATCCTCGGTATTCCGGGGGTGGGTGGCAGCACCTTGTCCACCTCGCAGCTCGGGCGCTTTTTCGTGTTCGTGTATATCTGGCTGCCCTTTATGATCCTGCCGATCCAGGCCTCGCTGGAGCGCTTGCCGCCGTCCTTGCTGCAAGCTTCCGCCGACCTCGGCGCCAAGCCCTCGCAAACCTTTATGCAGGTGATTCTGCCGCTGTCGGTGCCGGGTATTGCCGCCGGTTCGATCTTCACCTTCAGCCTGACCCTGGGCGACTTTATCGTGCCGCAGCTGGTGGGCCCGCCCGGGCTGTTTATCGGCAACATGGTTTATACCCAGCAAGGCTCCATCGGCAATATGCCCATGGCCGCCGCCTTCACCCTGGTGCCGATCGTGCTGATCGCCATCTACCTCTCCATCGTCAAACGTCTGGGGGCCTTCGATGCACTCTGAGCGCGCTTCCTGGGCCCTGAAAATCGCGGCCTGGGGCGGGTTGGTGTTTTTGCACTTCCCGATCCTGATCATCTTTATCTACGCCTTCAACACCGAGCAGTCGGCGTTCAGCTTTCCGCCGCAGGGCTTTACCTTGCATTGGTTCAGCGTGGCCTTTAGCCGCGTGGATGTGCTGGATGCCATCAAGCTCAGTCTGCAGATCGCCTGCCTGGCCACCCTGATTGCCATGGTGCTCGGCACCCTGGCCGCCGCTGCCCTGTACCGCCGTGATTTCTTCGGCAAGGACGGCGTATCGCTGATGCTGATTCTGCCCATCGCCCTGCCCGGTATCGTCACCGGTCTGGCGCTGCTGACGGCGTTCAAGGCGCTGGGGATTGAGCCGGGGATTTTCACCATCGTGGTCGGCCACGCCACCTTCTGTGTGGTGATCGTCTACAACAACGTGATCGCCCGTTTCCGCCGTACCTCCCATAGCCTGATCGAAGCCTCGATGGACCTCGGCGCCGACGGTTGGCAGACCTTCCGCTACTTCATCCTGCCCAA
>JBCECW010000092.1:0-9781 GCA_039207785.1 Pseudomonas sp.
ATGCAGGAGGGTAAGCCGTTTGAGCTAACTGAAGGCGAGTTTATGAGCATAATAGTCGAGCTCAAAGGGAATTAATAAAAATTTATTTATAAGTAAAAAAGTGTCGAATTTACTTTAATGACTCTAGTTTTTGAAGGGTAAAGATTTTGAGTGGTAAGATAAATCTGTCAATTTCTCGCTTTTCTTAATAGGGGTTTTAATGAGAGCTTTAATTTCATTAATGATTTTTTGTGCTTTGACCGGCTGCTCTAGTAGTCCAGAAAAGTTATTTGAAAAGCAAGTTTTAAAAAGTCAAACACCACTAGCACGAACGCCGCGGGAAGCGATCAAATATTCGAACGCGGTTCCTATGCCTACTAATCCTGGGCTGCTACCGCCACAGTGGAAAATTACCGCTGCAGAACCTCGCATTCTGATAAAAGGTGTTCCATCAAACTATCGAATATTTAGCGTTGATTTACAGCGAGACGTTAGTTTTCACATAAATGTTAATTCCTGGTGTGTTAACGCGTGTTTAGGATTTAGCAAGTATGCGTTGAATCCATACTTGATATTGTTGGACGCTCAGGGGAATTTAGTGGCAGAAGGCTACGGTAGAGTGACTGGTTATGTAGGGGCAATAAATCAAGAATTGATCGGAGTAGTAAAAAATAGTGGCGCTTATTATCTTGTCGTGGCAGCAGATAATAAATCGCCAGGAAAGACTGTAATCATTGACAATATTTTAATGGTGGGAAGTAGTGCAAGCCCGATAGCGCCAATGCGCATTGATATGAAAAGTTATCCATTTGGTTCGGTTGGGCCGTTTTTAAGTACGGAAAAATAGCTCGAGAAAGACTAAAGTGGACAGATTTATTTAATTTGCTCTAATTTTTGTCAGCAAACTTAATTCCTCCCCTTTCCCCCCTCAATAAAAAACTCGAGGCTAAAGCCTCTCCTGCCTAGAAATCCCTTCTCAAACAGGAGAGGCTTTAGCCTCGAGTTTTTTCGCTTCTCCGGTATTAACGCAGCACCGGATCAAACTTGATCTTGCGCCCCAGCACCAACGCCAGCACAAACATCGCCAGCAACACGCCAGTGGCCACTTTCAGTTGGCTGATCAACAACAGATCGGTCAGCGGCGCGTACAGCACCACACCACAGCAAACCAGGGCCAGCATCAGCAAGACCACTGCGGCTTTAGACATGACATCCATCCTCAGGCTCGAACACTCGAAAACTAACCCGCCCTCTATGACAGCCAGGCACACGGCGGGCCTGACGTTCGTCGGCAAGTCATTAGGTGAAAAAAGTAAATCAGAAGGTCCAGCGCTGGTTGGCGGCCTTGGGTACATGGGCGGTTTCTACGTCGTCGCTGACGTTTTGCCATTGCGCGCCGCGCAGTACGTCGCCGGCAGGGGCGGTGGCGCTGCTGGCCATCTGGGGCGCTGGCTGCATAAACGGGCTTTCGGCCCACTGCGGCTCGGTGAGAGGTTTATTCAGCATTTGCGTTGGGCTGGCCGTGGTCACGGGCTGAATAGCGGCAGCCGGTACTGGGGTCGTAGCGGAGGCGTATGCACCGGTGACAACCACAGCAGCGGCGCTCAACAGGTTCAGAACAGTGTTCATGGCGGCGACTCCATCGCAAATCAGATTCTTGTGTCTGAAATTGCAGGCGTCGTGCCAACTGAAAATTGAAATTTATTCGTTATAAATCAATGACTTATAAACGGTTTTTGGCGTCGCTGGTTGCACATTGCACGATCGGGCATTTTGCAGGATTGCATTTTGCACGACCGCTTATCGCCGTCGGTTCGCACCTTAAGTCCTAAAGCGTTCTACAGCCCATCGACGCTGCGCGATTCCAGGGGCAGGTATACGCGGAACAGCGAACCCTGGCCCAGGTGGCTTTCCACCTCGATGGTGCCTTGGTGTGAGGCGACGATCTGCTCGGTGATAAATAGCCCCAGGCCCAGACCTTGGGTCACTTCACTGGAGGACACGCGCTCGAACTGCTGGAAGATCCGCGCCAGGTCCGGCACGGAAATACCAATACCGTGGTCTTGTACTTCGATGCAGGCGCCTTCCGGCGTGGCCAGTACGCGCAGCTCCACCGGCTGTTTGTTGCCGTAGCGCAGGGCATTGGTCAGCAGGTTGACCACCACCTGTTCGATACGGAATTCGTCCCATAGGCCGGTTACCGGCTCGGCAGCCGTAAGGGTTACCTCGGAACCGGCGGCGGCGATCTGCGCGCTGTAGTTTTCCAGCACGCGACGGACCAGCGCGGAGAGATCGAAACGGGCCGGGCGGATGGACAGCTTGCCGGTGCGGATCCGCGACACATCGAGCATGTCTTCGATCAGGCGCACCAGGCTATTGATCTGGCGCTCGTCGCGCTCGGTCATGGCCTTGAGCCTGTCGGCGCTAAAGGCGCTCATATCGCCTTTGTTCAGGCGCAGCTTGCGCAGCTGGGTTTCCAGCACCAGGCCGTTAAGTGGCGTGCGCAGTTCGTGGGAGACGATGGACATAAAGTCGTCGCGCATGCGCACGGCGTGTTGCAGGTCGTCCTGTGCGGCGCGTAGTTCACAGAGCAGTACTTCCTGTTCCTTGCGGCTTTTTTCCAGGGCGATCACTTGCTCGTTGATGGCCTGGCGCTGGCGGAACATTTCGACAAAGACCGTGACCTTGCTTTGCACGGCCTGGATATCCAGCGGCTTTTGCAGAAAGTCGACGGCGCCGCTTTCGTAGCCGGTAAAGGCGTAGTTCATTTCGCGGCCAGCGGCGCTGACGAACACGATGGGAATATGTTTGGTCTTTTCCGTGCCGCGCATCAGCTCGGCCAGCTCGAAGCCGTTCATATCCGGCATCTGTACGTCGAGAATGGCCAGGGCAAATTCGTGCTGCAGCAGCAGGCCCAGGGCTTCTTCGCCGGAGGAGGCCTGGAACACCTGGCGACGTTCACCACGGATCAATGCGTCGAGGGCCAGCAGGTTTTCCGGCAGGTCGTCGACGATCAGCAGTTTGGCTTCGATGGTGCTTAGCATGGGCTTCTATTCAACTCCGCGAGCAGCGCCTGGATACCAGGCAGCGGCAGGACAAAATCGGCTGGGGCTAGCGCCAGCGCGGCTTGGGGCATGGTGGGAACCTGGGCGTCAGCGGGGTCCTGGACAACGGTCAGACCGCCACACTGCTTTATCGTTGCCATTCCTTGTGCGCCGTCTTCATTGGCGCCGGTGAGCAGTACGCCCATCAGTGCCGGGCCGTAGACATCCGCCGCCGATTCGAACAGCACATCAATCGAGGGCCGGGAAAAGTGCAGGGGTTCCTCGCGGCTCAGGGCAAAGCTGCGGTCGTTTTCAATCAGCAGGTGGTAGCCCGACGCGGCGAAGTACAGGACGCCGCCTTGCAGGCTTTCCTTGTCGTCGGCTTCTTTTACCCGAATGCCCAGGCGTTGCTGGAAGACCTCGGCCAACTGGCTGCGGCGGTCATCCGGCAAGTGCAGCACGGTCACGATGGGCAGGCGAAAGCCTGCGCTCAAACCGCCAAAAACCTGCAGCAGCGCTTGTACGCCGCCCGCTGAGGCGCCCACGACAACGGCTTGCAGCGCGTCGGCGCGGTTGAGCAGCAGGTCGTTGAGGGCGCCGGTCATCATGCTTTGCGAAAGATCCGTTCGTGTTTCACCAGGGGCTCGAAACGCTTGGCGTAGCTGGAGAAGTCTAGGCTCTCCTTGCTGCCCAGGCCGAGAAAGCCGCGGTGGCAGAGCGACTCGTGGAACAGGCCGAAGGCGCGGTCTTGCAGGGTCTTGTTGAAGTAGATGAGCACGTTGCGGCACGACACCAGCTGGGTTTCGGAAAACACGCTGTCGGTGGCCAGGCTGTGGTCGGCGAAGGTCACGTTCTCGCGCAGCGACTTGTCGAACAGCGCGCCTTCATAGGCGGCGGTGTAGTAGTCGGAAAACGCGCGCTGGCCGCCAGCCTTCTGGTAGTTCTCGGTGTAGGTACGGATATTGTCCAGGGAGAAAATCCCGCGCTCGGCCTTTTCCAGCGAGCGCGGGTTGATATCCGTGGCGTAGATGATCGAGCGCTCCAGCAGGCCTTCTTCCTTGAGCAGAATGGCCAGGGAATACACCTCCTCGCCCGTGCTGCAGCCGGCCACCCAGACTTTTACCGAGGGGTAGGTTTTCAGCAGCGGCACCACTTGCTTGCGCAGCGCCAGGTAGTAGCTGGGGTCGCGGAACATCTCGCTGACCGGGATCGTCAGGTACTGCAGCAGCTGCATAAACGCGCTGGGCTCGTGCAGGATGCGCTCCTGCAAGGCCGTGATGGTGTTGACGTTGAATTGCTGCAAGGCATGGCGCACGCGGCGCTTGAACGAGGCGCCGCTGTAGTCACGAAAGTCGTAGTTGTACTTGAGGTAGATGGCCTCGATCAAAAGGCGCAGCTCAATCTCGATATCGCGGTCTGGCGCCATCAAATTCGTTCCAGTTTGGGCAGCCATACGCGGATCAGCGAGAACAGCCGATCCAGGTCAATGGGCTTGGCCAGGTAGTCGTTGGCGCCAGCTTGCAGGCAGCGGTCTTGGTCGTCTTTCATCGCCTTGGCGGTGACGGCAATTACCGGCAGCTTGCGCCAGCGCGGGTTTTTGCGAATTTCGGCGGTGGCTTCATAGCCGTCCATTTCCGGCATCATCACGTCCATCAGCACCAGGTCGATGTCTTCTACTTCCTCCAGCTTAGCCAGCGCTTCGTGACCGTTGCGGGCTACTTCCACCACCGCGCCTTTATGTTCCAGGGCGCTGGTGAGGGCGAAGATATTGCGCACGTCGTCGTCGACCACAAGAATGCGCCGGCCTTCGAAGACCTTGTCGCGGTTACGCGCGGTTTTCAGCATGTTCTGCCGTTCGCTGGACAGCTGCGACTCGACCTTGTGCAGGAACAGCGTCACTTCATCCAGCAGCCGCTCCGGCGAGCGCGCGCCCTTGATGATGATCGAGCGCGAGTACTTCATCAGCTCGATTTCTTCATCGCGGGTCAGGTTGCGCCCGGTATAGACGATCACCGGCGGGAAGGAGCAGATATCTTCCTCGGACATGCGCTTGAGCAGCTCATTGCCGCGCATATCCGGCAGCTTGAGGTCGATGATCATGCAGTCGAACACCGTGGTGCGCAGCAGCTCCAGGGCCTGGCCGCCAAACTCCACGGCGGTGATCTCGATATCGTCGTCACCGATCAGGCGGGCGATGCTGTCGCGTTGCAAGGCGTCGTCTTCCACCAGCAGCACGCGTTTGACCTGCTGCGACAGCTTGGCTTCGAGCTTGGCAAATACATCCTTGAGGTGGTCGCGGGTGGTGGGCTTGACCGCGTAGCCGATGGCGCCCAGTTGCAGCGCCGCTTCCATGCGGTCTTCCACGGAAATCACATGCACGGGGATATGCCGGGTGTGCGGGTTGTCCTTGAGCCGTTGCAGCACGGCCAGGCCGGAGATATCCGGCAGGCGCATATCCAGCAGCACGGCGTCCGGCAGGTACTGGGCGGCCAGTTGCAGGCCATCGTCGGCGCCGTGGGCCACCAGGCAGTCGTATTTCAGCTCGTGGGCCAAGTCGTAGAGGATTTGCGCAAAGTTCGGTTCGTCCTCGATCACCAGGATGCGCCGGCTGCCCTGTTGCAGGTGTTCGCGGTCATCGTCGAACTGGGCGATAGGCGCCGGCGCCGTGGTGCTGGCCGGGGTTGGCGCCAGCACCGGCACGATGGCGGGCAGGGGCGGCAGCTCGGCCACGGTTTCAATCACCAGGCCTTCTTCATAGGCCTGCGGTAGCACCAGGGTAAAGGTGCTGCCCTGGCCCGGCGCGCTGACCACACTGATGGAGCCGCCGAGCAGGGTGGCCAGGTCGCGGGAAATCGACAGGCCCAGCCCGGTGCCACCGTAGCGGCGGTTGGTGGTGCCGTCGGCTTGGCGGAAGGCTTCGAAAATATACTCTTGCTGGTCTTGGCGAATGCCAATGCCGGAGTCGGTGACCGCGAAGGCAACGCGGCCATCGTCCTGGCGGGTAATGCTCAGGCTGACCTGGCCTTGCTCGGTGAACTTGATGGCGTTGGACAGCAGGTTCTTGAGGATCTGCTCCACACGCTGCTGGTCGGTAAACAGGCTGCCAGGCACGTTGGGCGCCAGGTCGACGGTAAAGGTCAGCTGCTTGTCGGCGGCGATGGGCTGGAACACGGTGCGCAGGCTATCCACCAGGCGGGTGAGCGGCATATTGATCGGGCGCATTTCCAGCTTGCCGGCCTCGACCTTGGAGATATCCAGGATGTCGTTGATCAACAGCAGCAGGTCATTGCCGGCGGAATAGATGGAGTCGGCAAACTTCACCTGCTCGGCGGTCAGGTTGCCGTCGGGGTTATCGCCCAGCAGCTTGGCCAGGATCAGCGAGCTGTTCAGCGGTGTGCGCAGCTCGTGGCTCATATTGGCGAGGAATTCGGACTTGTACAGGCTGGCGCGCTGCAGCTCTTGGGCACGGTCTTCCAACTCGCGCTGGGCGGTGTTGAGGGCCATGTTCTTCTCGTCCAGCGAGTCGCGCTGGTCGGCCAGGCGCTGGGCCTGGTCTGCCAGCTGCTCGTTGGTTTGCTCAAGCTCGGCCTGCTGGCTTTCCAGGTGGGCCTGGGACTCTTTAAGCACCCGCGATTGTTCTTCCAGCTCTTCGTTGGCGGTGCGCAGTTCTTCCTGCTGCACCTGCAGTTCTTCATTGAGCTGCTGGGTTTCACCCAGGGCATCCTGCAGGCGCAGGCGGTAGTGGGCGGCGTCGATGGCGGTGCCGATATTGCCGGCGATGGCCTCCAGTAGCTCGATATCGCTGTCGGTGACAGGGCGCAGAAAGGCCAGCTCCAACACGCCGTTGACGCTGCTGTCGTTGCTGATCGGCAACACCACGATATTCAGCTGCGAGGTGCTGCCCAGGCCCGAGGCCACGTTGAGGTAAGCGTGGGGCAGGTTGTCCAGACGGATCAGGCGCCGCTCCTGCACGGCCTGGCCAACCATCGAGTCATTGCCGGCAAAACGCTGGTCGAGCACTTCGTGTTCATTGCTGAAGCCGTAGGTGGCCACGCGCTGCACGGCGCCAATCTGGTCGCGCACATAAAAGGCACCCACGCTGCTGCCCAGGTAGCTGGCCATCTGGCTGAGAATGCCCTGGCCCAACTGCGCCAGGCTCTGCTGCCCCAGCACGCGCTCGGCCAGCAGGCTCTGGCCGTTGCGCAACCAGGCTTTCTGTTCGATAACCGCGGCACTGTGCGCCTGCTCGGCCAATGAGTTGGAGTAGCTGTTGGACAGGCCGAGTAGTTCGCGACGGCCCATAAAGGCCAGGATGCCGCTGACAATCAGGCTGAACAGCAGGTACAGGGCGATGGTCAGAACCACCGTGTTGTTGGCTTCGTTATTACGCTGGAAACGCAGTTGTTGTTCGGTGTCGATAACTTGGTCGAAACCTTTGCGGATTTCGTCAGTCAGTTCTTTGCCACGGCCGCTGGCGACGATCACCTGGTAGTTTTCGCCCTTGCGGCGGGTTTCGATGATGGCGTCGGCGAATTGGGTCCACTGCTCTTGCAGGGCCTCCATGCGGCGAAAGCGATCGACCTGGATCGGGTTGTCCTTGACCAGCTCTTGCAGGGCGCGCAGTTCGGACTTGATCCGCGGGCGGGCAACATCGAACGGCGACAGGAACTTCTCATCGCCGGTGATCAGAAAACCGCGCATGCCGGTTTCCTGGTCTACGGTGAGGCGGTAGGCGTCGTTGGTATTACCGATCACGCGGTCGGTGTGTTCCACCCATTGCAGGACGTTGAGCAGGTAGTACACCAGGCCGATAAAAAAAATCGCGCTGATAACGCCGACGCCCAATGGCAGTGCGACGTTGCGACTGAGGATACGGCGGAAGCTTTTTTCGTCGATGGCGGCGGAGTTGCTCATCTGCATTCCTTGCGTAAAAGGTCTGGATTCTGCCGTAAAGCCCCGGAAATGTGCATGCTTATTCCTGCAAAGGTAAAAAGATTAAAGCGCAGGCCATAGCTTGCGTGGGCCGGCCGCAGGTAATCTTCGCGGCGCTTTCAGACCCGGAACAAACACCGGGCCAGAGACTTGGTCAGCAGCATGGCCAAGCAGTTGCACTTTTATTTTTCACCGTCCTTTTTGTCCCTGACCGAGACCGTTTCATGCCCGACAGCCAACGCAACAACGCCAACAAAACCATCCTGCTGGTCGAGGACGACGAAGTGGTGCGTATGCTCACCGTCGAGGTTCTGGAGGAGCTGGGTTATCAGGTGTTGGAGGCCGAGAACGGGCCTGACGCGCTGGCCGTGATCCAGAGCGAACAGGCGCTGGACCTGCTGATGAGCGATATCGGCCTGCCGGGCATGAGCGGCCAGCAGTTGATGGCGGCGGCGCACCAGACCCGCCCCGAGCTGCCCGTGCTCTTTGCCAGCGGCTATGCCGCCCAGGACTACCAGACCGGCGCCAGCCAGGCGAAGGTAGCCACCATCACCAAGCCGTTTAGCCTCGATCTGTTGCGCAAGACCGTGGCTGAGATGCTGGCCTGAAAGCTTGGTGCGCGGAGCGCACCCTACGAGATCGCGCCGAACCTGGTCGCCTCGTTTATACAGAGCCCGTAGGGTGCGCTCCGCGCACCGTTTCCCGACCTTAACGCGGTTTATTCATCCGATTGAGCACCACCAACAGCGCCGCCGTGTGCGCATCCGGCTGGCCGTCGAAACGGTGTGGCCGGTAGTGCATCTGGAAGGCCGCCAGCACATGGTGGGTGGCCACATCCAACTCGCCGTTTTGCGGTGTGGCATAGCCCAGGCTCGCCAGTTGCTGCTGGTACCAGCTGATGGAGGGCCGGCTGGCCTCGAAGGCTTGTTGCGCCTTGGCTACCTCGTCTGCACGTGGCCATAACCCGAAGCCGGCCTTGGCCAAGCGTTCCCAGGGAAACAGCGGGCCCGGGTCAAGCTTGCGCAGCGGGGCGATATCGCTATGGCCGATCACATGGCGCGGCTCGATATGGTTACGCGCGGTGATGTCTTTAAGCAGCGCGATCAGGGCGTCGATCTGCACATCGGTAAAGGGGTACCACACGCGCCCTTGCGGAGTTTCGTCGTAGCCTGGGTTAACCAGCTCGATACCGATGGAGCTGGAGTTCAGCCAGGTTCGGCCTTCCCATTCGCTTTCCCCGGCATGCCAGGCGCGTTTGTTCTCGTCCACGAGTTGGTAAACCGTGGCCGGGCCGGCGTCGATCAGGTAGTGGCTGCTGACTTCTCCCTTGGTCAGCAGTTCCAGTGAACGCTGCAGGCTGGCGGAGGTGTAGTGCAGGATCACGTACTGCGCGCGCTCATCCTGGTTTTGCGAAGGATGGCTGGTGTCGATACGCAGGCCGCTGGTGCAGCCGACGAGGGTGGTGAGCAGTACGGCTAAAAACAGGTTCTTCATCGGATATCGCAAGTGGGCTCTGGTGAAAATACGGGGTGGCTAGTTGCCACTTTGGCGGCGCCCTCTGTATAAGACTCGACAGTCTAGTGCTTTACGACGGGCGCTGCAGGGCTTGAGGGCAGGCGTCAGTTTCCCGGCGAAGAAAGCGTCAGACAAGCGGCGTAATGGAAAAAAAACGCCCACCTATATTTAGCTGCATGCGCCCATGGCGCACACCGCTGCCGCCAAGCACTGACAAGGAAATCATGCATGCGCCGCTCCCTTCTGTGGTTCAAACACGACCTGCGTCTGGATGACCACCCCGCGTTAATTGCCGCTGCCAGTGCCGAACG
>JBCECW010000093.1:0-2197 GCA_039207785.1 Pseudomonas sp.
TCTGGGCTTGCAGCCAACTGAGCAAACCACGCTCGACTGCAGCCTGAATACCATTCACGTTCACACTGATGATCCGCATAAATGGCCCCCAAAAACACGTGCGTGTATGATACCCGAGCTCATCCTTATTAGCTAAACCCTCAGCTAAATCCGTGTGTTCCGGGGCTTTTTTATGCAGGCGTACCAGCGCGACTTCATTCGTTTTGCCATCGAGCGCGGTGTATTGCGCTTTGGTGAGTTCACTCTCAAGTCGGGGCGCACCAGCCCTTATTTCTTTAACGCCGGTCTATTCAACAGCGGTTCGGCCCTGGCCCAGCTGGGACGTTTCTATGCCCAGGCGGTGGTAGCCAGCGGTATCGACTTCGATGTGCTGTTCGGCCCGGCCTATAAAGGTATCCCCCTGGGTGCGACCACTGCGGTAGCCCTTGCCGAGCATCATCAACGCGATGTGCCCTGGTGTTTCAACCGCAAGGAAGCCAAGGATCACGGCGAAGGCGGCACCCTGGTGGGCGCTCCGTTGGCCGGTAAGGTGTTGATTATTGACGACGTCATCACCGCCGGCACGGCTATCCGTGAGGTCATGCAAATCATTAAAGGGCAAAGTGCCACTGCGGCTGGCGTGCTGATTGCATTGAATCGCCAGGAGCGCGGTAAAGAACAACTGTCGGCCATCCAGGAAGTCGAACGCGATTTCGGCATTCCGGTGGTTAGCATCGTTTCCTTGGAACAAGTACTGGAATACTTGGCCGAAGATGCTGAACTGAAGAAATACCTGCCAGCAGTCCAGGCATACCGCGCGCAATACGGAATCTAAGCCTCAACCACGACAGGGTGTTGTTTGCATGCTCAAACTGGACGTTATCCGTTACATCTTGGTGCTGGGTTTGACGGTACCGGTAATGAGTTGGGCCGCCGGCAAGAATGCCGCCAGCGGCGGAACTCAATTGCTCTACCGTTACGAAGATGCCAAGGGTGTTACGGTTCTGGACCGTCAGGGCGTGCCGCCTGAGCTGATCTACAAGGGCTATGAAGTGCTCAACGACCAGGGCCGGGTGGTGCAGGTCGTGGCGCCCGCGCCGAGCCTGGAGGATCGTCAACGCCTGATCGAGGAAAAGGCCCGCGCCAGTTCCGATGCACAGTTGCTGCGTCTGTATTCCACGCCCGACGACGTCGATCGCGCCAAGGCACGCAAGCTGGCTGAGCTGGATGGGGTGATCTCGGTGGCGCGCGGCAACCTGGCGTCACTGAAAACCCAGCAAGCCAATCTGCAGAGCCAGGCCGCCGATCAGGAGCGTGCCGGCAAGCAGGTGCCGGATCATCTGGTGGCGCAGATCGAAAACATCAAAGCCGAGCAGGTGGGCCTGGAAAGCGATATCCAGCGTTACCTCGCGGGCCGCAAGCAGGCCGAGGCCAGCTTTGATGCCGACCGTGCGCGGCTGAAAACCCTGGTCGAACAGCAGTAGGCTGAGCGGCAAAGAAAAGCCCCGGGGAGCCAGGCTCACCGGGGCTTTTTTGTACCTGCGGTGTATCAGTGGTGCTTGCGGTTGCAGATCAGGGTGCCGACGCCGCTGTCGGTGAAGATTTCCAGCAACACGGCATTGGGTACACGACCGTCGATGATATGCGCGCTGACCACGCCGCCCTGCACCGCTTCCAGCGCGCAACGGATCTTCGGCAGCATGCCGCCGTAGATCGTGCCGTCGGCAATCAGTGCATCCACCTGCGCGGTGGACAAACCGGTGAGCACATTGCCTTGCTTATCCATCAGGCCGGCAATGTTGGTCAGCAGCATCAGCTTTTCCGCTCTCAGCGCTTCGGCCACCTTGCCGGCCACCAGGTCGGCGTTGATGTTGTACGACTCGCCGTTGGCGCCCACGCCAATGGGCGCGATCACCGGAATAAAGTCGCCTTTTACCAGCATGTTCAGCAGGTCGGTGTTTACCCCAACCACTTCGCCAACATGGCCGATATCAATGATTTCGGGCTGGGTCATTTCCGGTGTTTGCCGGGTAACAGTGAGCTTTTTCGCACGGATCAGCTCGGCATCCTTACCGGTCAGGCCGATGGCGCTGCCGCCATGACGGTTGATCAGGTTGACGATGTCCTTGTTCACCTGGCCGCCGAGCACCATCTCGACCACTTCCATGGTTTCCGCGTCGGTGACCCGCATGCCCTGGATGAATTCGCCCTTCTTGCC
>JBCECW010000093.1:2207-9747 GCA_039207785.1 Pseudomonas sp.
CGCGCATGCCGTCGATAAAGTGGCTTTCAATCGACAGGCGCTTGAGCAGGTCGCCGATTTGCGGGCCACCGCCGTGAACCACCACCGGGTTGATACCCACGGCTTTCATCAACACGATGTCGCGCGCAAAGCCGGTTTTCAGCTCGTCGCTTTCCATGGCGTTGCCGCCGTATTTGATAACCAGGGTCTTGCCGACAAAGCGACGAATGTAGGGCAGGGCCTCGGAGAGAACCTTGGCAACATTGGTGGCGGCATCGCGTTCGAGGGTCATGCGGGGCTCCAGCAAAACGGCGTAGCCGGCCACGAGGGCCGGCTATACAGGCGGTCAGAAAGGCAGGTTGAGGTCAGGTGCAGCGGTGTACAGCTGGGCACGGAACAGCTCTTTGATGCGCTCAAGCTCTTCGTTACTGTCGGCTTCAAAGCGCAGTACCAGGACCGGCGTGGTGTTCGAGGCGCGAACCAGGCCCCAGCCCTTCGGATAATCGACGCGTACGCCGTCCAGGGTGGTGACGCTGCCTTCGCCCCAATGGCCATCACGCTGCAGGGCGGTGATGATGCCGAACTTGTTTTCGTCGGTCACGGTGATGTTGATTTCCGGCGTCGACACATCGCTTGGGAACGCGGAGAACACGTGCTCGGCGTCGCGCTTGTCCTGGCTGAGGATTTCCAGCAGGCGAGCGGCGCTGTAGATGCCGTCGTCGAAGCCGAACCAGCGCTCCTTGAAGAAGATATGGCCGCTCATTTCGCCGGCCAGCAGGGCGCCGGTCTGTTTCATTTTCTTCTTGATCAGCGAGTGGCCGGTTTTCCACATCACCGGACGGCCGCCGTAGCCGCTGATCAATGCGCCCAGGCGACGGGTGCATTTGACGTCGAAGATCACGTCGGCGCCCGGGTTGCGCGAAACCACATCCTTGGCGAACAGCATCATCAGGCGGTCGGGGTAAACGATGGTGCCTTTGTTGGTCACCACGCCAACACGGTCGCCGTCGCCGTCGAAGGCCAGGCCCAGGTCGGCACCGGTTTCTTCTACTTTGGCGATCAGGTCTTCCAGGTTTTCTGGTTTGCCCGGATCGGGGTGGTGGTTGGGGAAGTTGCCGTCGACGTCGCAGAACAGCGGGATAACGGTGCAGCCCAGGGCTTCGATCAGTTGCGGGGCGATAACGCCAGCCGCGCCGTTACCGCAGTCCACCACCACTTTCAGCGGCTTGGCCAGGGCGATGTCGTCGCGGATCTGTTTGAAGTAGCGGTCCAGCAGGTCCACTTGCTCAACGCTGCCTTGGCCGCTGCTGAGGTTGTTGGTTTCGATGCGCTCGCGCAGGGCCTGGATTTGCTCGTTGGCCAGGGTGTCGCCAGCGACCACGATCTTGAAGCCGTTGTAGTCCGGCGGGTTGTGGCTGCCGGTGAGCATCACGCCGGTTTTGCCGGCCAGCACGTTGGCGGCGTAGTACAGCACAGGCGTTGGTACCAGGCCGATATCGCTCACGGCACAGCCAGCTTCCACCAGGCCTTGGATCAGCGCTTGCACCAGTTCAGGGCCAGACAGGCGGCCGTCGCGACCTACCGATACATTCGGCTCGCCAGCAGCGAGGCTTTCAGCGCCCACGGCGCGGCCGACCCAATACGCGGTTTCAGTGGTCAGGGTGTCGCCAACTACGCCGCGAATGTCATAGGCGCGGAAGATGCTGGCGGGCAAGTTGGGTGCGGTGTGCGGCACATTGCTCATAGCGGGGGCTTGCTCCAATCCCAGGAGGTCCTGGTCTTCGTCGAGGATGTCGATATCGAGAATATCGGTTTCTTGAAAGAGAGGGTTCACCAGCTCGGCAGGCTCTACGGCGGCAGGTGCTGCCACTTTCGTGCCACTCGGACTACTACCGGGTGCCTTGGTCTCTTCAACGGGTGGTGGTGCGCTTTGCCGGCGTGGCATGCGCGCGAGTTTCTGCGCCAGCGCGTTTAACACGGGCGAGCGCAGGCTGAACGCTTTGACGCTTTTGCCGGCAGAGAGTTCTTGTACTAATTGGGTGAGCTGTTCGGCGTCTTTGCGCAGGGCGCTTTGCTGGCGATTGTTCAGCAGCATCAGGCCCAGCAGCGAACCGAACAGGGCCAGCAAGGCTGCCAGCAGCAGCGGCATAAACGAAACCGGAGGCATCGACAGGTCGGGGCCCGGGAGGAACTCCAGCTTCCAGTTGGAGTTGCCGCTGACAAAGGCCAATGGCTCGCTGTCTACGTCCTGGCCCTGCTTGGCGAGGATTTGCGCCGGGCTCTGGCCGAACTGCTGCGCCAGGCGCAATTGGCCGATGCCGTCGGGCAGCGGCGGCAAGGCGGCGAGCAGGCGTTGCAGGTCGATCACCAGCAGCAGGGTGCCTTGCAGTGGCTGGCTGTCGTTCAGGCGCAGCGGTACGGCGCTGTACACCAGCCACTTCGTGCCCACCTTGTAAGCCTCGGGTGCTGGGGTTTGCCCGCCTTCGACGCGGCGCAGCAGGTCCAGCGCGGCGAAGTTCATCGGCGCTGCGCGAGTAGTGTTCTGCGTGGCCTGGCCGGGCAGGTTGATATAGGCGTCGACCACACCATCCCAATAGCCCAGGTCACGCTCGGCGGCGCTGATGGCTTCCGGGTTCTGGCTTTGCAGGGCCAAGAGCAGCTCGGGGTTGCGTGCTGCCGCCTGGGTGTCCTTGCTGAGCTGGCGCAGGGCCTGCTGCAGTGCCGCCGCCTGGCTACCGCCCCAGGCGTGGCTGAGCTCGCTCTGGGTTTGCGTCTGGGCGCTGGTCAGCAGGGCAAACCACAATACGCCGGCAGCGGCGACCAAGCCGACTGCGGCCACGGCCAGGCCGGGCAGCAGCTTTTTCAGCAGTGGCTCGTCGTCGGCTTTGGCGGCAGTGGGGTCGACCACTTGCGGTAGTAGGTCAGCGTCCTTGGCGGTGCGCTTGAAGAGTTTCAATCGGTATCTCCTCGGCGGTGCGTCCTGGCTTTGGTCAAGTGCAGCATGGGTGTGTCGGTTACTGGCTGCCCGAGTGGCCAAAACCACCCGCGCCGCGCTGGCTCTCATCGAACTGTTCCACCAGCTCGAAACGCGCTTGTACCACTGGCACCAGTACCAGTTGGGCGATGCGCTCGCCAACGGTGATGGTGAATGGGGTCTGGCCACGGTTCCAGCAGGACACCATCAGCTCGCCCTGATAATCCGAGTCGATCAGGCCCACCAGGTTCCCCAGCACGATGCCGTGCTTATGGCCCAGGCCCGAGCGCGGCAGGATCAGTGCCGCCAGGCCGGGGTCGCCGATATAAATCGACAGGCCGGTGGGAATCAGCACGGTCTGGCCAGGTTCCAGCACGCGGTCTTCGGTCAGCATGGCGCGCAGATCGAGGCCGGCCGAGCCTGGGGTGGCGTATTCAGGCAGGGGGAAATCACGGCCAATCCGCGGGTCGAGAATCTTGGCTTGCAGTGCGTGCATGGGTGGCTCTTTTACAGGGGTGAATAGGCGTCAGGCCTGGTTATTCAGGCGTTCGGCGATAAAGGCAATCAACTGGCGGGCAATCTTGCCCTTGCTGGTTTGCGCCAGGCTGTTTTGCTGCAAGTCGCGATCAATGATGGTGATCGCGTTCTCTTCACTATTGAAGCCGATGGTGGGGTTGGCCACATCGTTGGCGACAATCAGGTCGAGGTTCTTGTCCTTGAGCTTGCGAGCAGCATAGTCGAGCAACTTTTCAGTTTCGGCAGCGAAGCCGACGCTGAACGGACGATCCTCGCGTTGCGCCAGGGTCGCGAGAATATCCGGGTTGCGCACCATCTGCAGGAGCATGCCATCGCCGGTGGTGGGGTCTTTTTTCAATTTGTGCTGTGCGACCACTTCCGGGCGGTAATCGGCGACGGCGGCAGCCGCAATCAGCAGGTCGCAGGGCATGGCGGCTTCGCAGGCGGCGAGCATGTCGCGGGCGCTGACCACATCTATGCGGTTGACCCGGTCGGGCGTCGGCAGGTGCACGGGACCGGTCACCAGGGTGACCTTGGCGCCGGCTTCAACCGCCGCTTCAGCCAGGGCAAAGCCCATTTTCCCGGAACTGTGGTTGGTGATGTAGCGCACCGGGTCGATGTTTTCCTGGGTCGGCCCGGCGGTGATCAGCACATGGCGGCCGGTCAGGCTTTCACGCTTGAAGCAGTCGGCGGCCAGTTGTGCCAGGTCGTCGGCTTCGAGCATGCGGCCCAGGCCGACATCGCCACAGGCCTGGCTACCCGAGGCCGGGCCGAACATATGCAGGCCGCGGGCGATCAGCAGTTGGCTATTGGCTTGGGTGGCTTCATCACGCCACATCGCCTGGTTCATGGCCGGGGCCAGTGCTACCGGCGCGTCAGTGGCCAGTACCAGGGTGGTCAGCAGGTCGTTGGCAATGCCCTGGGCCAGGCGCGCCATCAGGTCGGCGGTGGCTGGGGCAATCAGGATCAGGTCGGCCCATTTGGCCAGTTCGATATGCCCCATCGCGGCTTCGGCGGCGGGGTCGAGTAGGTCCATGTGCACAGGGTGGCCGGAAAGTGCCTGCAAAGTGAGGGGAGTGATGAACTCACGCCCGCCCTGGGTCATCACCACACGGACCTCGGCGCCCTGGTCGCGCAGGCGGCGAACCAGTTCTGCACTCTTGTAGGCGGCAATGCCGCCACCCACGCCAAGGACGATGCGTTTCCGGTACAGCCGCTGCATAGGCCTGCCTTATATGTTGTGGAACCCGACGCGCCGCCGCCTCCCCAGGCCTGTCAGCGCGCAAAAAAGTGCGGCTAAGATAGCACAGCGCCCACACTGGAACAGCGGGCGGCACACGACATGGAGGGTTCTATGAGCATTCGCGATTGGCCTGCGGAAGATCGTCCGCGAGAGCGTTTATTGAAACAGGGGGCCAGTACGCTGAGCGACGCGCAGTTGCTGGCCATTTTTCTCCGTAGCGGGGTTGCGGGTATCAGCGCCGTGGACCTCGCGCGCCGCCTGCTCAACGAGTTCGGTGGCTTGCGGGCGTTGCTTGAAGCAGACCAGCTCAGCTTCAGTTCGCACCTCGGTTTGGGGCCGGCCAAGTACGCGCAATTGCAGGCGGTGCTGGAGATGGCACGCCGGCATCTGGCAGAGGGGCTGGAGCGTGAGCCAGCGCTACAGAGCCCGATGGCTGTACGCGAATACCTGACGGCGCAATTGCGCCACGAAGAGCACGAGGTATTTGGTTGCCTGTTTCTCGATGCCCAGCACCGGGTGCTGGCTTTTGAGGCGTTGTTCCGGGGCTCGGTCGACGGCGTCAACGTCTACCCGCGGCAGGTGGTCAAGCGGGCACTGGCACACAACGCGGCCGCGCTGATCCTGTGCCACAACCATCCTTCCGGCATCGCCCAGCCCAGCCAGGCAGATCGGCGGCTGACGCTGCGCTTGAAGGAGGCCTTGGCGCTGGTTGATGTGACGGTGCTCGACCACTTCATCATCGGCGACGGCGCGCCGTTATCCATGGCCGAATGCGGGTTGATCTAATAGTTGGTAAGGCGCAGTGCGTTCTGCGCCTTGGTGGGCGGTCAGGGCTTAAGCGTGACCTTGGAAAGGTCTTGGCGACCAAACGGGCTCACCTGATAGCCCTGTACGTCCTTTCGCGTTAACGCAGTTGCCGTTGGGTGGGCCAGGGGCAGCCACAAGGCCTGGGCCTGGATCTGCTGTTGCGCCTGTTCGTACAGCGCGGTGCGCTTGACGATCTCGGTGGTGCCTTTGCCGTCGCGGATCAACTGGTCCAGGCCCTGGTCGCAATAGCGGGCAAAGTTGGTGCCCGATTGCACGGCGGCGCAGGAGAACTGCGGGGTGAGGAAGTTATCTGGGTCGCCGTTATCACCAGCCCAGCCCATAAACAGGATGTCGTGCTCACCTGCCTTGGCCCGACGAATCAGCTCGCCCCATTCGATCACGCGGATTTCGGCGCGAATACCAATCTTGGCCAGGTCCGCTTGCAGCAACTGCGCACCCAGGCTCGGGTTGGGGTTGAGCAGGCTGCCGGTGGGGCGAGTCCAGATCGTGGTGCTGAAACCGTCCTTGAGGCCGGCTTTGGCCAGCAGGGCTTTGGCTTTCTCTACGTCGTGGGGATAGCCGGGCAGGTGCTTGGCGTAGCTCCAGGTGTTCGGTGGATACGGACCATTGGCGGCGCTCGCGCTGCCTTCAAAAACCGCCTTCAGGTAATTGTTCTTGTCGAACGCCAGGTTGATGGCCTGGCGCACTTCGGCTTTGTCCAGCGGCGGATGCTGGCTATTAAAGGCAACGAAGGCCGTCATAAAGGCCGGGGTCGAGACTACCTTCAGGGCGGCGTCCTGCTGGGCGGCGTTCACGTCCAGCGGTTTGGGCGACAGGGCTATCTGGCATTCGCCGCGCCGCAGCTTTTGCAGGCGTACGTTGGCGTCCGGGGTGATGGCGTAGATCAGCGCGTCCACTGCGGACTTGCCGTTGAAATAGTCCGGGTTGGCGGCGTAGCGCACCACGGCGTCTTTCTGGAAGCGCTTGAACACAAAGGGGCCGGTGCCGATGGGCTGGGCATTGAGTTTTTCCGGGGTGCCGGCCTTGAGCAACTGGGCGCCGTACTCGGCGGAATAGATAGAAGCGAAGCCCATGCTCAGGGTGGCGAGGAAGGTGGCCTCGGGGTGTGCCAGGGTAAAGCGCAGGTGCTGGGCGTCGGGTGCTTCGACGCTTTTGATCAGGCTGGGCAACTGCATGGACTGGGCGTGGGGAAAGCCGCTCTGGGCGACTTTGTGCCAGGGGTGATTGGCGTCCAGCATGCGCTGGAAGCTGAACAGGGCGTCTTCAGACGTCAGTTCGCGGCTGGGGGTGAAGTAGTCGGTGTGGTGGAATTTCACGCCTTTGCGCAGTTGGAAGTCGTAGACCAGGCCGTCGGGCGAAACTGTCCAGCTTTCTGCCAGGCTGGGCACCAATTTGCTGGTGCTGGCATCGAACTCCACCAGGCGGTTCATCAGCACGTCGGCCGAGGCGTTGGTGGTGGTCAGGGTGTTGTACTGCACCACGTCGAAGCCCTCTGGGCTGGCCTCGGTGCACACACTCAGGGCGGCGGCTTGTACGGTGGGGCTCAGCAGTGGGGCGAGGAGCAACGGTAAGGCAGCGAGGCGCATGGGCAGACTCCTTGAGGGCCCGTCCACGGGCCTGGTAACGGCGCAAGGGGTCTACCCTAGACCAAGGTGCGTGGCAGGACAATCGGCACGGTCTGACGAGTGGTCGCAAAAGCCATGACGTCTATTCAGGCGGTTGCAGGTAGAATGCTCGCCCCCGTTTGGCCAGCAGACTGTAGTTGTCCTTGTTGCTCTGGGGGCTTTCTGGTATAAAGCAGCGCTCTTTTCTAGGGGCCCGGTTCCTTCGCTTGTAGGTGTGGCCGGTAAGACCCTGAAGAAACGCGGCGCAGAGCGCCAAATGACTTTGAGTTTAAGCGGCCAACCCATGCCGGGTTGGGCATGTGGTTTTAGAGGGCTGATGTATGTCGAGAGTCTGTCAAGTTACCGGTAAGGGTCCGGTAACCGGGAATAACATTT
>JBCECW010000094.1:0-9730 GCA_039207785.1 Pseudomonas sp.
GATGGTGGCTGGCCGTAGGATGGGTAGAGCCGTAGGCGAAACCCATCGTTACGCGAATCGATGGGTTTCGCCTACGGCTCTACCCATCCTACGGGCTCATTCGGGATCTGATCGAGCAAGTCGGTCGAGCCCACATCCACCCCCACCTGAAACAACAAGGTCGTTGCCTGCCCACGATGATGGGTCTGGTGGTTAAAGAAGTGCGCGGTCAATGCACCAAACGCCTTCTGCTGAATCCCTTGGGAATTCTGATAGCGCAGCAGATGCTGCAAATCTGCCGGCTGCACCTGCCCGGCCCACGCACTAATAATCCCGTCCAGCCGCACACGTAATGCCAGCAGCGACTCCAGATCGCTAACCAGCCACTCGCGCAGGCTCGCCGGCTTGGCAATCTGCGCCATCTCACGCAATGCCGGAAAATCTGCCGGGTGCTCGGCAAAGCGCTTGAGCCAGACGATATCGCCGGCCACCACATGATTCAGCGTGCCAAACAGCGAAGTAAAAAACGCTTGGCGGTCGGCCATCAGTTCGCTCGCCGGCAAGCGTGCCGCTGCGCCATAGAGCTTATGGTTCATGGCGGCGTTATAGGCGGCCATCAGCCGCAGATGGTCACAGCTCGACATCCGTAAGCCTCCCAAGAAAAAAGCGCCCGAAGGCGCCTTTTCAACTTGCTGGCTGCCAATCAGTGCACTGGCAACTCAACATCTTTAAACAGCTCTTCGAGTTCGACCTTGTTATGGCACTGCACGGCCTTGGCCATCACTTCGCGGGTCAGGTGCGGGGCGAACTTCTCGATAAAGTCGCACATAAAACCACGCAGGAAGGTGCCACGACGGAAGCCGATCTTGGTCACGCTTGGCTCGAACAGTTCGCTGGCATCCAGCACCACCAGGTCCGGGTCAAGCTTGGCGTCTACCGCCATCTTGGCCACGATGCCCACGCCCAGGCCCAGGCGTACGTAGGTTTTGATTACGTCGGCGTCGGCGGCGGTAAACACCACTTTGGGCGTCAGGCCGCGATGGCTGAAGGCTTCGTCCAGTTTGGAACGGCCGGTAAAACCGAAAACGTAGGTCACGATCGGGTACTCGGCCAGCGCTTCCAGGGTGAGCTTGGGCAGCTTGGTCAGCGGATGCCCCTGGGGCACCACCACGCAGCGGTTCCAGGTGTAGCACGGCATCATGATCAGGTCGTTGAACAGCTCCAGGCCCTCGGTGGCGATGGCGAAGTCGACGGTACCGTCGGCGGCCATCTCGGCGATCTGGGTGGGCGAGCCCTGGTGCATATGCAGGGCCACGTCGGGGTACTGCTTGATAAAGGTGCTGATCACCCCCGGCAAGGCATAACGCGCCTGGGTGTGGGTGGTGGCGATGGACAGCGTGCCTTTTTTCTCGTTGGAGAACTCCTGGGCGATCTGCTTGATGCTCTCGACCTTGCGCAGGATCTCACCGGCGGTGGTGATGATACGTTCGCCAGCCGGGGTCACACGGGTCAGGTGCTTGCCGCTACGGGCGAAGACCTCGACGCCCAACTCGTCTTCCAGCAGGCGGATCTGTTTGCTGATGCCCGGCTGCGAGGTGTACAGGCTTTGCGCCGTGGCAGACACGTTGAGATCGTGGTGCGCGACTTCCCAGATGTAGCGCAGTTGCTGGAGCTTCATAGATATCCCTCAAAGCGAAAAGGCGACGCTGCTGACGCCAACGGCGTTATATAACCATAGTAGAGGTTAGAAGGCTAAATCTAGACTATTTCTTCGCATATGCCGCCCCGTTTTTCCGCCACGGCTCAACCATCGGCCCGCGTGCGGTGTTGCAACATCGGCACCAGGTACACCGGCACTTCGGCCAGCTGCACCAGGCGCGTAGCGGTGCGCCCCAGGGGAATATCCTGGGCGGCGCTATGGCTGCTGTGGCTGCCGACCACCAGCAAATCGACATTGCAGCGCTGCGCCTCGGCCAGAATCACCTGCGGCGGATCGCCCTGCACCACGCGCACGGCGCGCACCATTTCCATATCGCTCTGGGCATCGCCCATTTCGTCGCGAAACCCTTCGAACACCCGCTGCTCAATGCTGGCCAGCACCCCGCTCAGGCCATTGGTGCGAATTTCCGTGAGTACCGCTTCATCCAGGTAAGTCTTGAGCACCGATTCGGCGAACAGCCCCATGGGTTCTACCGCATGGACCACATACAGATCGGCCTTGAACGCGCGGGTCATGGCCAGGGCATGCTGCAACACGTAGGGGGCGTACAGGCCTAAATCGGTGGCGTAAAGAATCGAGCGAATCATGCGGCCTCCTAACTGCTGGTTTGCCGGCCTGGTTTGAGCTTAGCAGCGCTGGCTATAAATCCAGGCGCTGTTAGCAGCTCAAGACGAACGGACAGGCAAAAGCGCCGGGAGACTAGCGCTGAGGCTCGTTGCTGATGCCGTGGGGCACGTGTCCGGTGGCCACCACCTCGCGGCTTTTTTCGCAGTGACCGGCCTGGTCATCGAAAAACACATCGGCGCCGAAGGTTTCCAGAATGGCGGTTTTCTCCAGGCCGCCCAGGAAGTAACTCTCGTCCAAGCGGATATTCCACTCGCGCAAGGTGCGAATCACCCGTTCATGGGCCGGCGCCGAGCGCGCAGTGACCAAGGCCGTGCGGATCGGGCAGTCTTCCTGCGGGAATTCCTGCTGCAAGCTGTGCAATGCCGACAGAAACGGCTTGAACGGCCCGCCACCGAGCAGTTCGCGCGCCGATTCGCGCTCATGGGCCTGGAACGCCACCAGGCCGCCAGCCTGGTACACACGCTCGGACTCATCGGAAAACAGCACCGCATCACCGTCAAAGGCAATGCGCAGCTCGTTGCTGGCGGCGCGCCGGGCCCCACCGGAGAGAATGGTCGCCGCGCCAAAACCGGAACGTAGCGCGCTGCGCACGTCTTCGGCGTGGGTGGACAGAAACAGGTGGCAACCAAAGGCCGCCAGATACGGGTCGGGGCTGCGGCCGCCCACAAAGGCAGCGCGGGAAATGCCCAGGCCGTAATGCTGAATCGAGTTAAAGGCGCGCAAACCGGTGTCGGCACTGTTGCGCGACACCAAAATCACCTCGACCCGCTGCTGACCCAGGGTGGTATTCAGGGCCAGCAGTTTTTCCACCAAGGGAAAGGCATCGCCAGGGGCGAGAATTTCGTCCTCGTGCTCGATCTGGTATTGGCGGTAAGCCTCCACGCCTTCGCTTTCATAGATGCGATGGCTTTCGCGCAGGTCGAACAGCGCACGCGAGGAAATTGCCAATACCAGTTTGTCTGCCAAGCCCTTGCTCATAAGCACCTCAGCCCAGGTTACGGGTATCAATAAAGGCCAGTTGCTGGGCCAGCGCACGAATACGCGGCAGCTCCACACCGGCGCGCTCGGCGGCGGCCAGGGGCTCGGCGTAGATGTACTGCAGCTCCAGCGGGCGTTTTTCCACAAAGTCGTGGTACATGCTCGGCAGGTAGTCGGGCATACGGTCGGTGGAGGCCAGCAGCTTGTCGGCGAATACTTCGGGAATCTCGTAGCCACAGGCCGCAGCGCCCTGGATCACTTCTTTCATGATCGCCAGGATCAAGGCCCGGGTATCGCCATGCCCCATCAGCGCGGTGGTGCCGGCATTCAGCACCACGGACAGGCCGTTGTAAGGCACATTCCACACCAGTTTCTGCCAGCGGGCCTGAGCCAGGTTGGGCATGGCGGTGGAGTCCAGACCGGCCTCTTTGAACAGCGCCGCGCCGGTTTCGGCAATGGCCAACTGGGCAGCGGTGTCGCTGGCCGGGCCGCTGTGGTAACCCAGGTTGACCCCGCCCAGCGCCTGGTGCTCGATAACGCCCGGGCCGGCACGGTGCACGCAGATATAACAAAGGCCGCCGAGCAGATGCAGGCCCTCAGGCAGCAACGGCCGCAGCCCCTCTTCCACCGCCAGTCCGTTTTGCAGCAGCACCACCTTGGCGTCGGGCGCTGCGGCGCGGGCGATCAGCGGTGCCAGCTCGGCATTGCTGGTGCTCTTGGCGCCCACCAGCAGCCAATCGCAGGGCGGCATGTCGGCGGCATTGCAATATGCCTGAACCTTGTCCAGTTGCAGTGCACCATGCACGGCGCTGTTGAGCTGCAGGCCGCGTTCGGCCACGGCGGCGTATTCGCTGCGCAGCAGAAAATGCACATCAAAACCGGCACGCGCCAGCATCAGCCCGTAGAAACCACCAATGGCACCGGTACCGATGATGCCAATCCGGGGCCCATTGGCAGGCGATTGCGTTGCAGACATCAGGGAAGCTCCTCAGGTGTACGGTTCAAGGCCGCGCCAATCGCAGCACTCAGCTCATGGGTGGTTAACCGCGCGTGCACCGCGCCGAAAAATTGACCTTCGCGCACCACAAACAGTGCGGGTAGGTGAAAAACCTCATAACGGGCGACCAAGCCGCCATTGTTCGCAGCATCCACCCACGCCAAACGCGCGGTCGGCAGCGCCATCTGTGGTAGTTCGCGGCGCGCCAAGCGGCAACTGGCACAACCTATGCTGGTAAATATCAACAACGAGGTGCCAGGCCAGTCCAGCAGCAAACGGTCGGCATCGAAATCGGTGAGCTCGGTTTGGCTGGCTATACTGCTTTCAGTGATGTCCATGAGCCATTATCCGAGTCGTGGAGTTTTCCGGAAATGCGACAGTTTTTGCGTCACCCCAGTGATATGCCAGTTGAGCTAGTCCAGCGCAAGCACGCCTTCCTACCGCGCCAGCGGTTGCACAATATCAGCCTCGGTGGCGTGGCTTGCAATTCAGCCAAGGGTTTTCGCCGTGGTACGGCCGTGGAACTGCGCGTTCCGCTACTCGGTGAGCAAGCGCGCTACAACGGTGTAGTGGCCTGGTGCAAAAAGCAGGCAGGCGACTATCTGGTCGGCATCGCCTTTGTGGACGAAGAAACCCTGTTTCGCGCCCGGATGGTCGAACAGGTCTGCCAGATCGAGCATTACCGTCATCTGCGCGAACAGGAACTGGGGCAACCCTTGCCGGTAGAAGCCGTGGCAAAGGAATGGATTGCCGAACACGCCGCCTCGTTCTCGACCTTCAGCGGTCTGCAATAACCCCGCCCCATCCCCGTAAAATCGGCCTTATATGCACCAAAGCCCCATTGTCGAGGCGGGCCGTACGCGCTAAGGTTCCCACCCCGTTACGCTCAACGCTGTGCTCCGTCGCCCGGAGATGGCTGGCGGCCAATACCGTGATCCGACTGATGACTAACGAGTAGCACGATGGCTGATTTACCGATCGACGACCTTAACGTCGCCTCCAACGACACCCTGATCACCCCTGACCAACTCAAGCGTGAAATTCCGCTGACTGAAGCCGCGCTGCACACCGTAGTGCAGGGCCGTCAGGTGATCCGCAATATTCTCGACGGCAAGGACCACCGCCTGTTCGTGGTCGTGGGCCCTTGCTCGATCCACGACATCAAGGCTGCGCATGAATATGCCGAGCGCCTGAAGGTGCTGGCGGCCGAGGTATCGGACACGCTCTATCTGGTGATGCGTGTGTATTTTGAAAAGCCCCGTACTACCGTTGGCTGGAAAGGCCTGATCAACGACCCGTACTTGGACGACTCCTTCAAGATCTCGGACGGCCTGCATATCGGTCGCAAGCTGCTGCTGGACCTGGCCGAAATGGGCCTGCCAACCGCCACCGAGGCGCTTGACCCGATCTCCCCGCAGTACCTGCAAGACCTGATCAGCTGGTCGGCCATCGGCGCGCGCACCACCGAATCGCAAACCCACCGGGAAATGGCCTCCGGCCTGTCCTCTGCCGTTGGCTTCAAGAACGGCACCGACGGCGGCTTGACCGTGGCCATCAACGCCCTGCAATCGGTTTCCAGCCCGCACCGTTTCCTCGGTATCAACCAGGAAGGCGGCGTGTCCATCGTCACCACCAAAGGCAACGCCTACGGTCACGTGGTGCTGCGCGGCGGTAACGGCAAGCCGAACTACGATTCGGTGAGCGTGGCCGTCTGTGAGCAAGAGCTGAGCAAGGCCGGCATCCGCCCGAACATCATGGTCGACTGCAGCCACGCCAACTCCAACAAGGACCCGGCGCTGCAACCGCTGGTGATGGAGAACGTGGCCAACCAGATTCTCGAGGGTAACCAGTCCATCGTCGGCTTGATGGTGGAAAGTCATCTGGGCTGGGGCAACCAGTCGATCCCTAAAGACCTCAATGCGCTCAAGTACGGCGTGTCGATCACCGATGCCTGCATCGACTGGGACACCACGGAAAAAACCCTGCTGGGCATGCATAGCAAGCTCAAGGGCGTGTTGCCCAAGCGTCAGCGCTAAGCCGACTGCAAAAAAAACGCCGGGCTTAGCCCGGCGTTTTTTTATGTCTGGATTCAGCGGCGGTCGCGCCGTTCCATATAGCGCTCGACGTAGGAGCACGACGGAATCACGGTGTAGCCCATGCGCTCGGCGTATTCCAGTGCCCGCTCGGTAAGCGCGGCGGCAATGCCGCGACCACGCAGGGAGTTGGGCACAAAGGTGCGGTAGATATCGAGGGTCTGCTTACCCAGGTCCATATAGGCAAGGTATGCACGGTCACCGTCCACAGTGGTCTCGAATTGATGACCTGCCTGGTCATGGTTGATAGACAGCGCCTCGCTCATCACAACTCCTCAACGGGCCTTAGAACATGACCCTTACCTTATCGATCTTATCCAAGCGCAGAAACATCTCCGCCGACCCAATGCCGAATTGGACACTCAAGTAGACTTTGCCGTTCTCCACCTTGTGCAGCACACCCTGGTAATAGGTACCGTCATGGGTAATGAACTGCAAACGCTTGCCAGCATATTTGGGCAGGCTGGCCACTTCAACGAAGTCATATTGCGGCGTTGGCGCATTTGACTCAACTCTTTCTGCTACCACCCGGTCGTTGGCCAAGGTCTGCTTCAGTGCATTGGGATCGAACCAGGCAAACCCCAGCGGCGTGACCAGCTCGCCATTGACCAGCAAGGCCGGGTGCAACATGCCCAGCACGTCCTTGGGCTCGAAAAACTGTAGCCCTTCCCAACTCAGCCCCTCGTTGGGGTTAAGTTCCAGGCGCAGCGACTGCGGGTCCTTGAGGTAACGACCATAGGCTTCCAGCACCGGCGCATCGAGGGCGATACGTTGGCTGCGCAAGACTTTGTCCAATTGCTCTACCGCAGTTTTCAGGTAGGCCTCGGTGGTCAGGCTCAACTTGCCGGCACAGTACTCCTGGACCTTGCGCTGGTATTGGTTGTCGTTGATTTCGACGGTTACCAGCGACAATTCCGGTGGATGGGCACGCATATCGCCGGGGCTGTCCGACATATTCACCAACCCCAGGCTGACCTTCAATTCGGCCATGTCGTGGGTATCGGCAGTCATGGAAAAGTGCAGGGTTTTATTGGCTGGCGAAAACAGATAAGAGATTTCGGCGTCGGACTCGAAGGTGCGATAGCCCATATCCAGCAGTTCGGTGGTGCCAATAAAACGCACTTTGCCGCAGTTCACTTCACTCATGGCGGTGAACAGGCTGCGCTCGGTAGGCGCGTCGTAGAGCTGTTGCATAAAGGGCCCGTGCACATCCAGGGCCAGGCCTTTCAAGTTAAGCGCCAACTGCTCGGGAAACTTGCCCTCGCCCAGGCTTTCCTTGAAGCGCAACAACTCGCCCAGGCCATTGAACTTCAACTGGGCGTGTTCGACCCGCACGCTGTCGCCCAGGGCCGGCACCCGGATAGTGAGTTTTTCCAGGCCCACACGGCCATCGAAGGAAGAGGTAATGCCGCCGTAGCTGATATCCATAATGGGCGATAACTGGGCGATGGCATCGTTCATGATTGAACGCACCGATAACCACAGCGAGAGCTTGATTATCACGGCAATGGCAAGTGCCGAGAGTAAACCCCATTTTAAAAGCTTGGCCACGACGACATCCTTGTAATGCTTGCGACACGAAGTCTGGAGCGCCGCAGCTTAGCAGGCCGGCATAGTGCCAGCTACTATCGGATATCTCCGAATGCCGGGGGCTTTGAGCGAGTGCGAAGTACAACTCGAAATCGGCAAATTCTGTGTGAAAGTTACTCGACAAAGAAGCCGATGAATGCCGCCAGGCGAATGTCGTAACTGCGTACGCAGCGGGCGCAATTGGATAATTTTTATCCAGGCTTATTACCACTTGCTTACATATTGCTCATTTTCACTAAAAAAAAGTGGAACGCTGGCGCTGGCTCCGTTTACTTACTACAAGTAATGAGTAGTATGTAGACCGGCAAATACCTCGAGCTCGGGGCAGTTGCTTTATGGAAAAAATGCACCTTAAGGGGAACACGATGAACAACGTTCTGAAACTCTCTGCTCTGGCTCTGGCTGCCGTTCTGGCTACCGGTTGCAGCAGCGTATCCAAAGAAACCGAAGCTCGCCTGACTGCTACTGAAGACGCAGCAGCTCGCGCTCAAGCTCGTGCTGACGAAGCTTACCGCAAAGCTGACGAGGCTCTGGCCGCTGCTCAGAAAGCTCAGCAAACTGCTGACGAAGCCAACGAGCGTGCTGCTCGTATGCTGGAAAAAGCAAGCCGCAAGTAATTCGTTACTCGCAGGCATAAAAAAAGCCGACCCTTGGGTCGGCTTTTTTTATGCCTGCTTATCGATCGGCTGCGCGTCGGCGATGCGGCGTTAAAAATGGATTTTGAATGCTCATGGGCACCAGCCCACTGCGCTTCAAAATCCATTTTTGCCTTGCCTCGCTCTAGCTCGCTCGATCTCGTGCGGTGGCGCGGCTGAGAAAGAGCAACGGCAACGGCTACAAAAAAGCCCGCTGCGGTAAACCGGCAGCGGGCTTTTTTTGTGCTTGTTACTGAGTAACCGGCACGGTGTTGGCGACTACGGTGCCGGGGGTGGCGATTTCCACGGGCAGGCCGTCTTCGGCGGCCACTACGTCACGCACCACTTCCCAGTCCAGGCTCAGGCCGTTGGCGAGGTCTTCGCGCTTGAGCAGGGCGTTGATCACCGCGGTGTGCTTATCGACTACCGAGGGGTTGCCGTTGTCGTCGATCGGCGCGTGGGCTTCGAGGTAGACCTTGCCGCCGCTCACGCCGAATTTGTACGGGTCGTTGAGGATGCGCACCTTGGTACCGACCGGCACCATCTTCGCCAGCTCCAGCACGTTGTTGTTGAGCATACGGAAGCAGCCGTGGCTAACGCGCATGCCGATGCCGTATTTCTTGTTCGAGCCGTGGATCAGGTAACCCGGTACGCCCAGGCTGAACTTGAACGGCCCCAGCGGGTTGTTCGGGCCAGCCGGCACAACGGCGGGCAGGATATCGCCGTCGGCAGCATGCTCGGCACGAATCGAAGCCGGTGGCGTCCAGGTCGGGTTCGGCGTTTTCGCGGTGATGGTGGTGGACGACACCGGCGAGCCCCAGCCTTCACGGCCAATACCCAGCGGGTAGGTGTGCACCACGTTCTGGCCTTTGGGGAAGTAGTACATGCGGTATTCGGCGAGGTTGATCACGATGCCCTCGCGCGGGCCCGGCGGCAGGATAAAGCGCGTCGGCAGGATGATCTGCGTGCCCGCGCCTGGCAGCCAGGCGTCGACACCCGGGTGGGCGGCGACCATCTCGGATTGGCCCAGGTCATTGGCCACGCCGATATCAGCAAAGGTGTCTTCGTATTTGGCGGTGATGACTTGCACCTGGCCAATGATGTCTTCGCC
>JBCECW010000095.1:0-9728 GCA_039207785.1 Pseudomonas sp.
CGGCTGGCTGATCACCCTGGAATTCCCCAGCTACTACGCGGTGATGACCTACGCCAACGACCGCGCCCTGCGTGAAGAGCTGTATGCGGCCTACTGCACCCGCGCTTCCGACCAGGGCCCGAATGCCGGCAAGAACGACAACGGTCCGGTGATGGCCGAGATTCTAGACCTGCGCCAGGAGCTGGCGCACCTGCTGGGCTTTGCCAACTACTCGGCCCTGAGCCTGGCCACCAAGATGGCCGAAAGCAATGAACAGGTCTTGAGCTTCCTGCGCGACCTGGCCCAGCGCAGCAAGCCATTTGCCGCGCAAGACCTCAGCGAGCTGAAAGCCTATGCCGCCGAGCAAGGCTGCCACGACCTGCAAAGCTGGGACGTGGGTTACTACAGCGAAAAACTGCGCGAGCAGCGCTACAGCATTTCCCAGGAAACCCTGCGCGAGTACTTCCCCATCGACAAGGTGCTGAGCGGCCTGTTTGCCATTGTGCAAAAGCTCTACGGCATCGAAATCAGCGAGCTCAGCGGCTTCGACACCTGGCACCCGGATGTACGCCTGTTCGAAATCAAGGAAAACGGTCAGCACGTCGGGCGTTTCTTCTTCGACCTGTATGCCCGCGCCAACAAGCGCGGCGGTGCCTGGATGGACGGCGCGCGCGACAAACGCCGCACCGCCGCCGGCAAGGTGGTCAGCCCGGTGGCCAACCTGGTGTGCAACTTCACCCCGGCCGTTGGCGACCAGCCAGCCCTGCTGACCCACGATGAAGTGACCACCCTGTTCCACGAGTTCGGCCATGGCCTGCACCACCTGCTGACCCGCGTGGAGCACGCCGGTGCCTCGGGCATCAATGGCGTGGCCTGGGATGCGGTGGAGCTGCCGAGCCAGTTTATGGAGAACTGGTGCTGGGAGCCTGAAGGCCTGGCGTTGATTTCCGGTCACTACAAAACCGGTGAAGCGCTGCCCCAGGACCTGCTGGAAAAAATGCTCGCGGCGAAGAACTTCCAGTCCGGCCTGATGATGGCCCGCCAGGTGGAGTTCTCCCTTTTCGACTTCGAACTGCACGCCACCCACGGCGATGGCCGTTCGGTGCTCGAGGTGCTGGAAAGCATCCGCGCCGAAGTCTCGGTAATGCGTCCGCCGGCCTATAACCGCTTCCCCAACAGCTTTGCCCATATCTTTGCCGGCGGTTACGCGGCGGGTTACTACAGCTACAAATGGGCCGAGGTGCTGTCCGCCGATGCCTTCTCCAAATTCGAGGAAGAAGGCGTGCTCAATGCCGACACCGGCCGTGCCTTCCGCGAAGCCATCCTGGCCCGGGGTGGCTCGCAAGCGCCGATGGTGCTGTTCGTTGACTTCCGCGGCCGCGAGCCCAGCATCGACGCGCTGCTGCGGCACCTGGGCCTCAGCGCGGAGGCCGCGTAATGGCCATCGGTAAAAAACGCTTTATCGCCGGTGCCGTATGCCCGGCGTGCAGCGAGAGCGACAAGATCCAGATGTGGGACGTGGACGGCACGCCGCACCGCGAATGCGTGGCCTGCGGCTACGCTGATACCTTGAATGAACAGGGTCAGTCGGTGCCCAGGGAGTTGGGCACGCGGGTCAACAAGATCGCGGTAAAACAGGCCGACCCCAAGGTGCAGGGCGTGCAGTTTTTCCCCAATCCCAAGCTGAAGAAACCCACGCAATAACCTCGCACAAGGGGCGCGCTGATGTGGCATGTGGTGTGTGGCGACAACGCGGTGGAAGGGGTTACCCGGGTGGTCGGGGAAGACCTGTCGCTGCAAGTGCTACGGGACGACCTGGCCGTGGGCCCCTTGGCCGGCGTCGACCGCGCGCCCTGCAGCGAGCGCGCCGCCTTCTGGCAAACGGTCTGGCCAGCGGCCGTGCAGCCGGCGCCGGACTTTGCCGGCGGCCTTGGCGACGATGTGCAATGGCTTAACCAACTGGCCACCCATACCGAACCGGTCACCCTCTGGCATGGCGACAGTTGCTCTGAACAATTGATGCTATGCCGGGTGGCGGCCGCGCTAAAACACAGCCACCTGCCGTTTTTCGAAGTGCCCTGCGGCACGGGCGATAGCCGGGTGGCCTGGCGCCGGGCGGTGGCCATGCATGCCCCGGATGACCTGCTGAACCTGTACCAGCCCAAACTGGTGAGCCCGGCGCGGCGCCAGCACCTGGCGGCGCAATGGCAACAGGCCGTAGCGGAAAACGCCTTGGTGCGCCGCTGGTTCGATGGCGCATTTCACGGTGAAGACTACCGCGTCATCGATACCGCGCTGCTGGCCGCCTGCAGCGATCAGTGGCAACCGTTGGCCCGCGCCATGGCCGAAGTGATGGGCCACTGCGATGGCTTTTTCGCCACCGACTTCTTTCTGTTCTGGCGCGCGCGGGAGTTGGCCAAGGCGGGGCGGTTGCTGTTGTCGGCCGATGCGGACCAGCACACCTATTCCGAGCTAAGCGTTAAACGCTGAGAGCGCTGGTGCGCGGAGCGCACCCTACGGAATTGGCGTAAACGCATTATTTGGGTACACCTCTGTACCGTAGGGTGCGCTCCGCGCACCGGCATTACGACCGCCGAAAAAACTCCCCCGGCGTGCACTCGAATTGCTGGCGAAACGCGGCGATAAACGCCGAGGTCGAGTCATAACCACAGCCCAACGCCACATCGGTAACCCGCGCGCCCTGCTCCAGCGGCGACAGCGCGCCCAACAGGCGCAAGCGCTGGCGCCAGGCGCGAAACGTCAGCCCCGTATCGCGCAAAAAAAGGCGGCTCAGGGTTTTCTCCGAAGCACCCAGTTGTCCGCTCCAGTCACTCAGGCTGCGACCGTCTTCAGGGTGGGCCTGCAGCTGCCGGCAGAGTTGCTGCAAACGCGGGTCGGTGGGCAGGGGCAGCGACAGGCGCACCTCCTCGGCGCTGCGCAGTTGGTCCAGCAATACCTGCACCAGGCGGCCATCGGCACCGTCTTCCTCGTATTCCACCGGCAACGCGGAAAAACGGCTGATCAACTCGCGCGTCAGCGGGCTTACGCTCAGCACCCGGCAATGCCCCGGCGCCCAGGCGGTTACCGCGCAGTCCAGGTACAGCCCCCGCAGCTCGGTGCCTGGCGAGCTGATCACCTCATGCTCCAGCCCGGCGGGAATCCAGATCGCCCGTTGCGGCGGCGCAACAAAGCTGCCGGCATCGGTGTGGACATGCAGCACACCCTGAATCGCGTAGGAAAGTTGCACCCACGGGTGGCTATGACGCGGCGTGCTCACTTGCAGCGGCAGCGACTCGGCCCGCGCAAACACTGGGCGCGGCAGGCCCTCCATGGCGGGAACCTGGCGCTGGCCGAGGGGTGGCGAGGGAATCTGTCCGTTTGCCGGCATATTCTGGCTTTCTGGCGTTAGTCGGTAATAAGTGGCCACGGTAAAGTCGCGGCCTACTCTTTGGCAACCCGCCCCGGAAACCATACCTATGGCCCGCTCCCGTCTGCTTCCCGACAATTTCACCCTGACCCTGATCGCCGTGGTCGCCACCGCCAGCCTATTGCCGTGCAGCGGCCAGGCCGCCGTGGCCTTTGGCTGGATCACCAATATCGCCATTGCCCTGCTGTTTTTCCTGCACGGCGCCAAGCTGTCACGGGAGGCCATCATTGCCGGTGCCGGCCACTGGCGCCTGCATCTGCTGGTATTTGCCTGCACCTTTATCCTGTTTCCGCTGCTGGGCCTGGCGCTGCTGCTGGTGCTATCGCAGGTGGTGGGCACCGAGCTGTATATGGGCATTCTCTATCTCTGCGCCCTGCCGGCCACCGTGCAGTCGGCGATTGCCTTTACCTCGCTGGCGCGCGGCAATATTCCGGCCGCGATTTGCAGTGCGGCAGCGTCCAGTTTGTTTGGGATTTTTCTCACGCCGCTGTTGGTGGCCCTGCTGCTGAATGTGCATGGCGATGGCGGCTCCACCGTCGATGCCATCGTGAAAATCAGCGTGCAATTGCTGCTGCCGTTTATTGCCGGGCAAATCGCCCGGCGCTGGATCGGCACCTGGGTGGCGGCCAATAAAAACTGGCTGCGCTATGTGGACCAAGGCTCGATTCTGCTGGTGGTGTACACCGCCTTCAGCGAAGCGGTGATCGAAGGCCTGTGGCACCAGGTGCCGCTGCCGAAGCTGCTGGGCCTGGTGCTGGCCTGCTGCGTGTTGCTGGCCCTGGCGCTGACCATCGTGCACCTGCTGGGCAAATGGCTGGGCTTCAACATGGAAGACCGCATCACCATCCTGTTCTGCGGTTCGAAAAAGAGCCTGGCCACCGGCGTGCCCATGGCCCAGGTGCTGTTCGCCGGCGGCAGCATTGGTCTGCTGATTCTGCCGCTGATGCTGTTTCACCAGATCCAGCTGATGGTCTGTGCGGTGCTGGCCCAGCGCTTTTCCGAGCGCAGCGAAGACGCCGAAACGGCAGTAGCCGAACACCGCTAAGCGGAAAATAGCCGGCGGCGACTGGCGCGTTGGTGGCAAACAATTTACTGTACATCCATCCAGTAAATTGTTTGCAGGTGCGCCATGTCGCAGTTTCTCCCGCCGCGCGGCCGTGGTACGGCCAGCAACCCGCATAACCGCTTTGCCGCCACCCGTTCGGTGCGCGAGAGCGACGGTTGGTACCACGAAGAAACGCCACTGACCTTTACCACCGAGGTGCGTAACGAGTTCGCCAAAAGCGTGATCACCCGCAACACCTCGCCGGATGTCGGTTTCGACCGCTCGGTAAACCCCTATCGCGGCTGCGAGCATGGCTGCATCTACTGCTTCGCCCGCCCCAGCCACGCCTATTGGGACCTGTCGCCAGGCATCGACTTCGAAACCAAGCTGATCGCCAAAACCAACCTGGCCAGCCGCCTGGAAGAACAGCTGCAAAAGCCCGGTTATGTGCCGGCGCCCATTGCCCTGGGCATCAACACCGACGCCTACCAGCCCATCGAACGCGAGCAGCAGCTCACCCGCCGCAGCCTGGAAATCCTGCTGCGCTACCGCCACCCGGTGCATATCATCACCAAGAGCTCGCTGATCCTGCGCGACCTCGATCTGCTGGCCGAACTGGCCCACCACAACCTGGTGAGTGTGGCCTTTAGCCTGACCACGTTGGACGACGAGCTAAAACGCATCATGGAACCACGCGCCGCCTCGCCCAAGGCGCGCCTGCGGGCGATGAACGAGCTGCACGAGGCCGGCGTGCCGGTCAGCGCGCTGGTGGCCCCGGTGATTCCGATGATCAACGACATGGAGCTGGAGCAGATTCTGGCCGCCGCCAAGGAAGCTGGCGCCCGCTCGGTTGGCTATGTGCTGTTGCGCCTGCCGCTGGAGATTGCCGAGCTGTTCGAAGAATGGCTCAACAGCCATTTTCCCGACCGCGCCGCCCATGTGATGAGCCTGATTCGCCAGTCGCGCGGCGGCAAGAATTACGACAGCCGCTTTGGCGTACGCATGAAAGGCGAAGGGATTTTTGCCGAGCTGCTAAACCAGCGCTTCAAGCTGGCGATCAAACGCCTGGACCTTAATCGACGGGGCGATTTCGATCTCGATTGCAGTCAGTTCTGTCCGCCGGGGGCGCAAATGAATCTGCTGTGAAGGCGGTACAAGAAACCGTCATAAAATATCCGAAATAAAATCCGAAAAACTTGCTCTTTAAATTACTGTGCTACCCTTCTGCATGCCTTCAGTGACGGGCATCTAGGCTATTTTTAATTTGCGAAAAAATATCCGAAAAACCGAGTAGTTTTTGAGAGTTACCATGGCGCCGGATTTTGTTTCAGGGGTTCAGTGGCTGAACCCCATCATGCCGTCCCCCAGCTTCCCACAAGGTCTGCTGGACGCTGCCGAGCGCCTGCCACTCCAAGCCGGTCGATTGAGCGGGCTGCTGCCAGTAGCCACCGCAAAATGTCTGGCCGGGTTGCTGCGCATCACCAGCAGCTACTACAGCAACCTGATTGAAGGCCAATACACCGAACCGGCAGAGCTCCCTGCCCAGGCGCCCCGCCGTAGCACCAAAGAACTGAATGAATTGGCCATCGGCCATATCGGTGCCCAGGAAGCGTTGGAGCGGCTGGCCCGGCAATCGAGCGGGGTTCTGGAGTGGCGCGACTTCTTCGACCCTGTATTTCTGGGTCGCATACACCGGCGCTTGTTCGAAGCCGGCAGCGAACAGGAACTGACACTGGCGGATGGCTCGCGCCTTGTTCCTGGGCAACTGCGCGACCAGGCGCAGCGCAATGTCCTGGTCGGCAACCATGCCGCCCCCCATTGGGATTCGGTGATGCCCATGCTGCATCGGCTTCAGGACGCCTACGGTCGCCTGGCGGACCCTCGCCTGAAGCTGCTGGGTTGCCTGGCCTACCATCACCGACTGTCGTTTGTGCGCCCCTTTACCGATGGCAACGGTCGCGTGGCGCGGCTGGTCACGCACTTACAACTATACCGGCTGGGGCTGGTATCGCCGCTCTGGTCGCTGTCCCGTGGTCTGGCCCGCCACCAGGATGAGTATTACGCGCGGCTTCGCGCAGCCGACCAGCCTCGACGCGGTGATATTGACGGGCGAGGCCTGCTTTCCCAGGCGGCGCTGATCGAGTTCGTCGAGTTCATGCTGCAAACCTGTATAGACCAGATGGCTTATATCGAAAAACAGATGGGCCTGACCGAATTGCGTGCGCGGCTTGAGCGAGTCATTGCGCTGGAACCTACCTTTATCAATGCGGGGATCAAACCTGAGATGGCCAGGGCCCTGCATATTTTGCTGACCCAGGGCGAGGTGACACGAGCAGACTTCAAGATCTATACCGGCTTGATCGACAAAACGGCGGGGGATCAGCTTAAAAAACTCATCGGGTTGGGCGTGGTCGAAACCGCCTCACCCAAATCCCGGCAGCTGCTTCCTGCGCTGCCGGTATGGTTCGCCCAACTGATCTTCCCCGATCTGCACAGGCGCTTTTATCACTAGCACCCAAGTGCTGGGCACAACCTGCACTGCGCGCTATGGTTAGCCCCTCCCGCCCACCCCATCTGGCAGCGCAGCATGGCCCGACCTTCGCGCATTACCGACCCGTCCTATGAGTTGATGGATGACCACGAAGGCCATTCGCTGATTTACCGTCAGCATGGTTTTCCCAGCCCCCTGGTGCGTTGGCATTTCCATAAGGAGTACGAGCTGCACCTGATCGTCGCCAGCTCCGGCAAGGTGTTTATCGGCGACTACATTGGCAACTTCGCCCCCGACACCCTGTTTCTCACCGGCCCCAACCTGCCGCATAACTGGATCAGCCAGGTGGCCGCCGATGAGGTGTACGAGCAACGCGATATGTTGGTGAATTTCACCGACGAGGTGCTCGACAGCGGCAGCGCGGTGTTTTCCGAGTTGCAGGGGCTGGCGCCCTTGCTGGCGCGGGCGCAGTACGGCATCGAGTTTCGCTGCCCACGGCTGATCGGCGAGGCCAAGGGCCTGATGCAGCGTATCGCCGACGCCAGCGGCATGACCCGCCTGGGTTATTTCCTGATCCTGATGGAGCTGCTGGCCGCCACCGAGGACTACCAGCTGCTCTCCGGCACCCGCGCCGCCGAACTGGCCGATGAAAGCCATGTGGAGCGGATCAACCGCGCGGTGGATTACATCTTTCAGCACTACGTGCAGGACCTCTCCCAGGAGCAGGTGGCCGAACAACTGGGCATGACCCCCACCTACTTTTCACGCTTCTTCAAGCAAGCCACCGGGCGTGGCTTTGTCGAGTTCGTCAATCGCCTGCGGGTAAGCAAGTCCTGCGAGCTGCTGAGCAGCAGCGACAAGCCGGTGACCGATGTCTGCTTCGAGTCGGGCTTTAGCAATGTGTCGAACTTCAACCGGCGCTTCCAACAGCTCAAGGGCATGACCCCATCCGGTTATCGGCGTCTGGTTACGCAACGGCTCACCGAGCAAAACCAGTACTGATTCACACCCCTGGCAAGCCGCCATTACTGCGATAACCGCGCCGCAGAGGGCTCGGGTGCGCCTTTACGCGGCTTTTTGCTGCGCCTTACAGTGCAAAAAAGTATCGAACATGGTGCAGGCGAGGCGTTGTTCGCCTTGGCAGTCCGGCGTGTAATCGGCCCCGGTCTAACAAAAACAATAATGTCTCGCCGCGCTTATCCGGCCCGCGAGAGGAGTTCAACACCATGAACCACACCCTCAAGGCACTGGTTGCCGCCCTCTGTTTGTCGTCGTCCGCCGTTACCCTGGCGGGCGAAACCCTGACCATCGCCACGGTCAATAACAGCGACATGATCCGCATGCAGAAGCTGTCGAAAAGCTTCGAAGCGCAGCACCCGGACATCAAGCTCAAGTGGGTGGTGCTGGAAGAAAACGTGCTGCGCCAGCGCCTGACCACCGATATCGCCACCCAGGGCGGCCAGTTCGACGTGCTCACCATCGGCATGTACGAAGCCTCGCTGTGGGGCGCCAAGGGTTGGCTGGAGCCGATGACCAACCTGCCCGCCGACTACGACCTCGATGATGTATTCCCCTCGGTGCGCGAAGGCTTGTCGACCAAGGGTACGCTCTATGCCCTGCCGTTCTACGCCGAAGCCTCGATCACCTATTACCGCACCGACCTGTTCAAGGCCGCCGGCCTGGAAATGCCCGAACACCCGAGCTGGGAACAACTTGCCGGCTTTGCCGCCAAGCTGCACAAACCCGAGCAGGGCCAGTACGGCATCTGCCTGCGCGGCAAAGCCGGCTGGGGTGAAAACATGGCGTTGATCAGCACCGTGGGCAATGCCTTTGGCGCGCGCTGGTTCGATGAAAAATGGCAGCCGGAATTCAGCGGCAGCGAATGGAAAAACGCGCTGAATTTCTATGTCGACACCATGAGCAAGTACGGCCCGCCGGGCGCGTCCAGCAACGGCTTCAACGAAAACCTGGCGCTGTTCAACAGCGGCAAGTGCGCCATCTGGGTCGATGCCAGCGTGGCCGGCTCGTTCGTTACCGACAAGTCGCAGAGCAAGGTCGCCGACTCGGTGGGCTTCACCTTCGCGCCGACCCAGGTCACCGACAAGGGCGCCTCCTGGCTGTACTCCTGGGCGCTGGCGATCCCCACCAGCTCCAAGTCCAAGGATGCCGCCAAGACCTTCAGCGCCTGGGCCACGTCCAAGGCCTACGCCGAGCTGGTCGCCGAGAAGGATGGCGTCGCCAACGTGCCGCCAGGCACCCGCGCCTCGACCTACAGCGATGCCTACATGAAGGCTGCGCCGTTCGCCAAGGTGACCCTCGATTCGCTGAAGAAGGCCAACCCGGCCGACCCGAGCGCCAAGCCGGTGCCGTACGTGGGCATCCAGCTGGTGACCATTCCCGAGTTCCAGGCCATCGGCACCGCCGTCGGCAAGCTGTTCGCCGCCGCCCTGACCGGGCAGATGCAGCCCGAGCAGGCGCTGCAGGCCGCGCAGCAGAGCACCGAACGGGAAATGAAGCGCGCCGGGTATCCGAAGTAAGCACGCCCGGTGGTGGGCCGCCGTGCAGCGGCCCACCGCGGGTGATCAGACAACGCCTGGGTCACTCGGCCCGATCCGTCATACCCAACCGCTCATTGCGGAGCCCCCATGGATAACACAACCCTCGACTCCCGCTCGCCAGCGGCAGGCGAAGCCGTCGCTACGCGGCGCAAGCGCCTGGCGCCCGGCTGGTTCCTGGTCAGCCCTTCGGTGGTTCTGCTGCTGATCTGGATGATCGTGCCCCTGGGC
>JBCECW010000096.1:0-4841 GCA_039207785.1 Pseudomonas sp.
GGGCTTGCCCTCACCCCCAGCCCCTCTCCCGCAAGCGGGAGAGGGTTAGGGTGAGGGGGGCTGCAACCACGGTTTTCAAGGGTGCGCAGTAGACACCCAACTATTGAGCCAAGGCCGCAAATAGCAGGTTGAAATCACCTTGGTATCGCAGCGGCCATTGGTCAACGCCTCGCGCAGCTTGCCGATATCGGCTTGCTCCACATAGGCGCGGGCATCTTCCATATCGTCTTCCTTGCCGTAGCCGCCATTGAGCATTTCGCTCAAGGCTTCCTGTTTGCTCCAGCCCTGGATCACGGTGCGGAACATCGCGGCCATCAGCCCGGTGCGGTCGCGGCCATGTTTGCAGTGCATCAGCACCGGGCCACGGGTTTCGGCCAGTTGCAGGGTGTTCAGCACCCGCAGCACGTCGGCGTCGTCAACGCGGTCGGCATGCAGGGGCATGTTGATCAGGTTGATATCGCTGTCGCCCAGCCACAGGCGGTCATCGTCTTTCACGAAGGTGACCACGGTACGCACCTGCAGCTCCTTGATCAGCGCCAGGTTCTGCGGCTTGGGCAAGGCACTGCGGTACAAGGTCGGCGACATTTCATACAGGTTGAACGAGCTGTCGCGCGGCTGCGCCCAGGTTTCCGCCTGTGGGCCGCTGAGCAGGGGTGTCTGCTCGATCTGCGCGGGCAGATAGCGCAGCGCCAGGCAGCCGACCACGACGGCCAGTGCGGCGCCAATAGTGAAAAACAGACGACGTGATTTACGCATGAAGACTCCCCGAGTAAGGGGGGCCATGCTAGGAAAGCGCGGGTGAAGGTCGGATCAAAACGATGTGAAAAAACAGTGAACGGGCGTGCCAGCACACCCGTTCCGTAGGCGGCTTTACAGGTTGCGTGAACCGCCGTAGTAGGCGCAGCCGCGCTCCACCTTGCCATTGCTGCGCAGCTCCGCCGAGAGGAATTGCACCGCGCCGCTGGCGCTGTCCACGCAGCGTTGTGGCGCTATCCAGAGTTCCAGGCGCAGGCCGTTGGCTTCGCTGGTGAGGTTGAAGCGGCCATCGGGCAGTTGTTCTTCCAGGTAGGGCAGGGCCAGGGGCTCCTGACCTGGACGTTCGAGCACCAGGCCCTTGGTGTTGACGCTGACCGACCATTGCGGCTCATTGCCGCTGGCACGCAGCACCTGGCGTTTGAAGTTCGGGTCGTCGCAGCCGTGGCCTTCACGCTGCACGCGATACAGGCGGGTCAGGTTCAACTGGCCGTCGCGGCCGGCGGTCTTGCTGGCGTCGAGGTTGCCGCTGACATCGGCGAACAGGGTGGCGTCCTTGGTATCGAGCAGGGCCGCCGACTCTTGCAGCAGCCCGGTATTGCCACTGTCATTGATCACAAAGTGACGTTGCTCCTGGCACGGACGCAGCAGCAGTTGGCCATTGTTGACGCTGAGCTCACCCTGCATCCGGGTGCCGGACGACACCGGGGCCTCCTCGGGGCCGTAGTGCATCGTGCAACTGGCGAACAGGGGCAACAGGGCAAGCAGCAAGGGGCGGACAGCGCGCATCGAGGGGGTCTCCTGAGAAGTGCGGCCACGTTACCCATGAGCCGGCACTGGCACAAGAGTGCGCGCACCAAGCCCTTAACCGACGGTATAAATCTGCCCGGTCTGCTTGCCTTCCACGCTTTTCGCATAGGCCAGCGCCACGTCCACTGCTGGCACCGGTTTAAAGCCGCGGAAGAATGGGCCGTAGCTGTCCATGGCTTCCACCAGCACGGTGGGGCTGATGATATTTACCCGCAACCCGCGCGGCAGTTCGATGGCGGCGGCTTTGACAAAGCTGTTGAGCGCGCCATTGACCATGCTCGCCGAGGTGCCGGCCACGATCGGATCGTCGCTGAGCACGCCGGAGGTAAAAGTGAACGAGCCGCCGTCGTTGATAAAGTCGCGGCCAATCAGCAGCAGGTTGACCTGGCCCATCAGCTTGTCATTCAAGCCCACGGCAAATTGCTCGGCCTGCATCTCGGCCAGGGCGCCGAAGTGCACCGAGCCGGTGGCGCTGACCAGCGCATCGAAGCGACCGGTTTTTTCGAACAGTTGGCGGATCGAATTGGCGTCGCGGATATCCACCTGGTAGTCGCCGCTGCTGCGACCCACGCGGATCACCTCATGGCGCGCCGCCAGTTCACGTTCTACCGCCTGGCCAATGGTGCCGCTGGCGCCGACAAGGATGATTTTCATGGCACTGCTCCTGATTGGGTGAAGTGGCCTGCAGTGTAGATCGCGACTTTGTGGGCGATAATCCAGCCAATTGGAAACCTTTGGTTCTCGCTGGGAAACAATTGCCATGAGTGAAATGGATGACCTGGCCGCCTTTGCCACCCTGGTGGAAGTCGGCAGTTTTACCGGCGCGGCCGCGCGTCTGGGCTGTAGCAAGGGGCAACTGTCCAAGCGCATTGGTTTGCTGGAGCAGGGCCTGGGGGTTGGCTTGCTGTACCGCACCACCCGCAAGCTGTCGTTGACCGCGGCGGGCGCCGCGTTATTGCCGGAAGCCCAGGCGCTGCTGGCGCAAGCGGCCCGCGCGCGGCAAACCCTGGCGCGCTTGCAGGAGGAGGCCAGCGGGGTGGTGCGCATCACGGCGCCGGTGTCATTGGGCGATACCATTGTTGCCGCCTTGCAGCCGGAGTTTGCCCAGGCCTACCCCGAGATCCGTATCGAGCTGGAACTGAGCAATAGCTACCGCGACCTGCTCGCCGATGGTTTTGACCTGGCGATTCGCAGCGGCGAGCAAAGCGACCAACGCCTGGTGGCCCGGCCCTTGCTGTCGATGCAGGAGCTGACCTGCGCCAGCCCGGCGTACCTGGCGGCCCATGGCGAGGTCGTAACGCCTGAGCAACTGAGCGCGCACATATGCCTGCTCAATAGCCATTACAGCGGCGCGGAAGAATGGCTGTACCACCGCCAGCATGCGTTGACGCGGGTGCAGGTAAAGGGCCCGTTTGCCAGCAACCACTACAGCCTGCTGAAAAAGGCCTGCCTGGGCGGCGCGGGTATTGCCCGCTTGCCGTCGTACCTGGTGCATCAGGAATTACTGGACGGCAGCCTGGTGTGGTTGCTGCACGACTATCAGACCCGTATCAGCCCGGTATTCCTGGTGCACGCCTATCCGCAGGGCCTGCCCAGGCGCACCCAGGTGGTGGCGGATTATCTGGCAGCGTGGTTTGAGCGGCGGCGGCAGGAGCTGGATCGGTTGGTGGCGTTGTAGGTGTTTGGCGGGGGATCGCTTGGTGCGCGGAGCGCACCCTACGAGGCCACCGTCGCACTCGGCTATCTCAAAGGCGCTGATCGGCTTTGAGCAAGGTTTCCAGGCAATGCTCTTGAATGCCGTAAAACGTTTTGATGCCCTGGATTTTTTCCAGCAGCTCGGCCGGGTCCACCGGCTCGGCGCGTTTAACCGCAAGGATCATCTTGTTTTTGTTGGTGTGTTCCAACGAGACAAATTCGAACACCTTGGTTTCATAGCCGCAGGCTTCCAGCAGCAGGGCGCGCAGGCTGTCGGTGACCATCTCCGCTTCCTGGCCCAGGTGCACGCCGTATTGCAGCATGGGGCGCAGCATGCTCGGGCTGCTCATCTGCGGGCGAATCTGTTTGTGGCAGCAGGGCGAGCACATGATGATTGCCGCATCGCTGCGAATGCCCAGGTGAATGGCGTAGTCGGTGGCCACGTCGCAGGCATGCAGGGCAATCATGATGTCGATCGCCGCCGGCGTGTAGGTGCGCACATCGCCATGCTCAAAACTCAGCCCCGGCTGCTCCAGCCGCGCCGCTGCGGTATTGCCCAGGCGCACCATATCTTCGCGCAGCTCCACGCCAGTGACCTTGCCCTGGCGGCCCAGGCTATTACGCAGGTAGTCGTGCATGGCGAAGGTCAGGTAGCCCTTGCCGGAGCCAAAGTCGACGGCATGAATCACTTCGTCTGCGCCACGTTGCTGCAACGGCGAGCTGGCCAGGGCATGGGAAAACACTTCGACGAACTTGTTGATCTGTTTCCACTTGCGCGCCATCGCGGGCACCAGTTCGTGCTTGGCAGTGGTCACGCCGAGATCGGTGAGAAATGGCCGGGTCAGTTCCAGAAAGCGTTTTTTCTCGCGGTCATGGCCGGTGCTGGCACCTTCGCGCTCCACGGCTTTGCCGATAAACAGGCGGCTTTTGTTTTTCTTGCCAAAGGTCAGCTGTACGTCGTCAGTGAGTGACAGCAGGTGGGCATTCTTGAATGCTGTCGGCAGCAGCTCGGCGATAAGCGCCAAGGCCTCGTTTACCGGGTGATTCTTGGTGATATCGCGGGTTTTGTAGGTGTACACAAACGACAGGCAGGCTTGGCCTTTTACCGTGACCGGGCGCAGGGTCAGGCGCTGCAGGTCGGCTTCCTCGCCCTGGTATTTGCTCAGCAGCACTTTGACCAGGGTGTTTTGCACCAGGCTATTTTCCACAAGGGCAAGAAAGTCGCGGCGGTCATCGCTGGCGGAGGCTTCAACTGACATTTACGGGCTCGGTTATCACAGGCTGGCAAGGGGCGGTAATGCTACAGGGTTCGCGTCGCCTGTGCGCGGCGCGCCAGCAGATGGTCGATGGACAGCACGCCGGGGCCACGGGCCATCAGGTACAGCAACACCGCCGCCCAGGTGCCGTGGGTGGGGTAGGCGTCGGGATAGACGAACAGTTGAATGGTCAGGGTCATGCCCAACAACGCCAGGGCAGAAAACCGCGTGGCCAGCCCCAACAGAATCAGCACGGGAAAAACGTGTTCGCAGAAGGTCGCCATATAGGCCGCTGCTTCCGGGGGAATCAGCGGCAGGTTGTACTCG
>JBCECW010000096.1:4855-9675 GCA_039207785.1 Pseudomonas sp.
CTGCTGAACAAGGGAATGGTCGAGTCGGCCAAGTGCGGATGGTCGAACTGGAAGGTGCCGCTGACCAGGTCGATGGCAAAGCCCTCGACCTTGGTCTGCCCGGATTTCCAGAACACCGCCGCGATCGAAAAGCGCGCGATAAAGGCGATCAGGCTATGGGGGATACGCTCGAACAGGTCGAGCAGGCGGTTGATCAGGCTGTTCATGGCGGGGCTCTTATGGGGTGTGGAGGGCGGTGATAGCACCATGGCGGATCAGCAGCGCCAGGCTGGCGCTGAGGTCGAAGTCGGCGGGGCAGGCCGCTGCCGCGTGGCCCAATGGCTGGCCACTGCGCAGCGCCTGGATAAAGTTGGCGCTGGCAGCATCGACGCTGATTACCAGCACGTCCCACTGCGGGCGTAGCACCAGGCACTGTTCGGCGCGATAGGGATCGACATCGGCAATATTCAGCTCGCCCTGGTGGGCGGCCCACAGTGCGGCCATGGCGTAGGGCGAGCGCAGCACCTGCAAGGAAGGCAGCAGGCTAAAGCGCAGGTCCGCCAAAGTCTCGGGGTGGCTCAAGGCCTCGGCGATTTCTGGCGCCGTTAGGGAGGTGGCATCGGCGGCGTGATAGCTCTGGACGCGTGCCAACTCCACACGCGCAACGTCGGCCAGATAGGGAAGTTCACGCGCGGGTTCGAAGCCTTCGGTAAAGAGGGGGAGCGCGTCGCCGTAGGTCACCAGCAAGCGCGAGACGGGTGGCTGAGCCAGTACAAAGGCCTGCGCCATGGCGCGAAAAAACACCTCGCCGACAAGCGCCTGCACGACCGGGAAGGTATCGGCCAGGGCGTTGACTAGCGAGCTCTGCACGTTATTGCGGTACACGGCAAAACGCGCCGCCGGGTCGGAGCCGTTCCAGGTGGTCAGGCCGCTGGGTGTGCTGTCGTCGGCGCTGAGTAGGGCGCGACTAAATGTTTGCTGGTTCATAGCGGCCCACCTCCGGCGAGCAGAATGCGCTCGGCGCGTTGCGCTTCTTCCATCAGCACGGCCAAGGTGGGCACATCGTTGTCCCACTCGATCAAGGTCGGCAGCGGGCCCAGTTCGGCGATCACCTGCTGACACAGCGCCCAGACAGCGTTATCCACGGCAGCGCCATGACTGTCGATCAGCAAGCGTGCGCCAGCGCTGTCGCAGTCTTCGGTAAAGCCGGCGAGGTGGATTTCGCCCACGGCGGCCAAGGGCAATTCGCGCAGGTAGGCCTGGGCATCGCGCTGATGATTGATGCACGAGACATACACATTGTTAAGGTCCAGCAGCAGGCCGCAGCCGGTGTTCTCCACCACCTCGCAGATAAACGCCGCTTCTTCCAGGCAGGAGTCGCTGAACTCGACATAGGTGGCCGGGTTTTCCAACAGCAGCTGGCGTTGCAGGTGGTTTTGCACCTGGTCGATATGGGCGCAGACGCGTTTCAGCGTCGGCCGGTCGTAGGCCACGGGCAGCAGGTCGTTGAGGTAGGTGGGGCCATGGCTGGACCAGGCCAGGTGTTCGGAAAAACGTTGCGGCTGATAGCGGTTGTTCAGCTCGGCAAGCCGTTGCAGATGGGCCATATCCAGCGGCTGCTCGCCGCCAATGGACAAGCCCACGCCATGCAGGGAAAGGGGGTAGTGCTGGCGAATCTGGCCGAGGTAGTGGTGGAAGGGCCCGCCGGCCACCATATAGTTTTCTGCGTGCACTTCAAAAAAACCAATATCGGGACGGCCGTTGAGCACGTCCTGATAGTGCTGGGATTTCAAACCCAGGCCTGCACGGGCAGGCAGGGTGCGGGCCGAGGCGTTAGCGGACAGAGGTGGAAGCATGCGTGGCGCCTCGGCAGCAGGTGGATCAGGCTTTTTCTTTAAAGGCTTGCAGCTGGCCGAAGCCGGTCGGCGAGGTTGGCACGGCGGTTTTTTCGCAGGTGCCTTTAGGCACCAGTTTCCAGGCGTTGCCCTGGTGGTCCTTGGCGGCGGTGCCGGCACAGGTGGTGCCAGCGCCGGCGGCACAGTCGTTCTTGCCTTTCATGGCCACGCCAAAGCATTTCTCGTCTTTGCTGTCGGCGGCGTGAGCCACCATCGGCGCGGCGGCGAGGCTCAGGGCGCTACCCAGGGCGAGGGCAAGGGCGGCGGTGTGCAGGGTCTTGGAGGTTTGCATGGTGGTTTTTCTCTTTGTGGTGGGGAAGGGCAAGACAGTAGTGAGCGCCGCAGCGCGACACCAGAGCACCCAGCCGGCAACGGCGTAGGAGTGCTCAGCCTTGCTTAGTGAAGTAGAGAAATGTGCGAAGGGCTTGTTACAGCGCGGCGGAAAAATAATTCGCAGGATGGTGCGCGACCGCCCGGTGGGCACCCTACGAACTTTTAAAAGCGCATAAAAAAAGCCCCGCCTGGCAAACCGGGCGGGGCTTTCGATCAGCGCGGGTGTCAGCCGCCGAGATACGCGTCGCGTACTTTCGGATCGGTCAGCAGCGCTTCCCCCGTGCCTTGCATCACCACATGGCCGTTTTCCAGCACATAGGCGCGGTCGGCGATCTTCAGTGCCTGGTTGGCGTTCTGCTCCACCAGGAACACGGTCACGCCGTCGGCACGCAGCTGTTCGATGATCTGGAAGATCTGCTGGATGATGATCGGCGCCAGGCCCAGCGATGGCTCGTCGAGCAGCAGCAGTTGCGGCTTGCTCATCAGCGCACGGCCGATGGCGAGCATTTGCTGTTCGCCGCCGGACATGGTGCCGCCACGCTGGTTGTAGCGTTCCTTCAAGCGCGGGAACAGGTGCAGGACCTTGTCCAGTTGCTCTTGATAGTCGCCCTTGTCGGTAAAGAAACCGCCCATGGCCAGGTTCTCTTCCACGGTCAGGCGGGCAAAGATGCGGCGGCCTTCGGGCACCACCGCGATGCTTTTGCGCATGATCTCGCTGGAGTCCAGCCCGACTAGTTCTTCGCCCTGGTAGCGGATGCTGCCTTTGGCCGCGCGCGGCGAGCCGCACAGGGTCATCAGCAAGGTCGACTTGCCGGCACCGTTGGCGCCGATCAAGGTGACGATCTCGCCTTTGTGCACTTCGACGTTGACGTTATGCAGCGCCTGGATCTTGCCGTAGAAGGTGGAAACGTTATCGAAATACAGCATGAGTTACGCCTCCCCCAGATAGGCTTTGATCACATCCGGATTGTCGCGAATCTGCTCCGGGGTGCCGTCAGCCAGGGGCGTGCCCTGGTTGATCACAACGATATGGTCGGAAATGCTCATGACCAGTTTCATGTCGTGTTCGATCAGCAGCACGGTGACGTTGTATTCATCGCGCAGCACGCCGATCAGCTTTTTCAGCTCTTCGGTTTCGTTCGGGTTAAGCCCGGCAGCCGGCTCGTCGAGCATCAGCAGGCGCGGGCGGGTCATCATGCAGCGGGCAATTTCCAGGCGGCGTTGCTGGCCGTAGGCCAGGGTGCCGGCCGGGCGGTTGGCCACGTCGGTGAGGTTGACCTTGTCCAGCCAGTGCGCGGCGAACTCCATGGCGTCGCGCTCGCTTTTGCGGAACGCCGGGGTCTTGAACAGGCCCGCCAGGAAGTTGGTGTTGATATGCCGGTGCTGGGCGATCAGCAAGTTTTCGATGGCGGTCATGTCCTTGAACAGCCGCACGTTCTGGAAAGTGCGCACCACGCCCTTGCGGGCGATTTCGTGACCGGCCAGGCCCTGGATCGGCTCACCGTCGAGCAGCACGGTGCCGGAGGTGGGCTTGTAAAAACCGGTCAGGCAGTTGAACACGGTGGTCTTGCCGGCGCCGTTCGGGCCGATCATCGACACCACCTGTTTTTCCTGCACGGTCAGGCCCACACCGTTGACGGCCAACAGGCCGCCGAAGCGCATGCACAGGCCGCTTACTTCAAGAATCGGGCGGCTCATTGCTTCAACTCCAGGTGAGGACGCTGCATAGGCAAGAAGCCCTGCGGACGCCAAATCATCATAAACACCATCAGGGCCCCGAACAGCAGCATCCGGTACTCGCTGAAGTTACGCATCAGTTCCGGCAGCAGGATCATCACGATGGCGGCCAGGATGACCCCCAGCTGCGAGCCCAGGCCGCCGAGCACGACGATGGCGAGGATGGTCGCCGACTCCAGGAAGGTGAACGATTCCGGGGTGATCAGGCCTTGGCGCGCGGCAAAGAAGCTACCGGCGAAACCGGCGAAGCAGGCGCCCAGGGTGAACGCCGAGAGTTTGATCACGGTGGGGTTCATGCCCAGCGCGCGGCAGGCGATTTCGTCTTCACGCAGCGCTTCCCAGGCACGGCCAATCGGCATGCGCAGCAGGCGGTTGATGACGAACAGGGCCAGCAACACCAGCAACAGGGCAACCAGGTAGAGGAAGATCACCTTGTAGATGGAGTTGTAGGCAATGCCGAAAAACTCGTGGAAGGTTTGCAGGCCTTCGGCCGCCTTGCGCTCGAAGCTCAGGCCGAACAGGGTCGGCTTGTCGATATTGCTGATGCCGTTCGGGCCACCAGTAAGCTCGGTGAGGTTACGCAGCAGGATACGGATGATCTCGCCGAAACCCAGGGTCACGATGGCCAGGTAGTCACCGCGCAGACGCAGCACCGGGAAGCCGAGCAAGAAGCCGAACAGCGCCGCCATCAGGCCGGCAATCGGCAGGCACAGCCAGAAACCGAAACCGTAGTAGTGCGAGAGCAGGGCATAGCTGTAGGCGCCGACGGCGTAGAAGCCGACATAACCCAGGTCGAGCAAACCCGCCAGGCCCACCACGATGTTCAGGCCCAGGCCGAGCATCACGTAGATCAGGATCAGGGTGGCGATATCCACC
>JBCECW010000097.1:0-9611 GCA_039207785.1 Pseudomonas sp.
CACGTGATCTGGTGGGCCAGCATATCAACGTCAACGTGATTGCCCCCGGCCGCTTCCCGAGCAAGATGACCAGCCATATCGCCAACGATGAAGAGGCGCTGGCCGAAGACACCGCCATCATCCCGATGAAGCGTTGGGGCCGTGAAGAAGAGATGGGCGCGCTGGCGATTGCCTTGGCCAGCACCGCCGGCGCGTATATGACCGGCACCGTGATTCCCATTGATGGCGGGTTTGCGATGTAAAAGGCTTCGCGAGCAAGCTCGCTCCTACGGACTGTGTGTTCAGTGGGAGCGGCTTTAGCCGCGATGCTGTTGGACGCATACAGGTATGATGGCCCGGTTCTTCAGCCGGGCTTTTTTATGTCGTACTCCGTCTCCCCCATCGGTTTTGTCCGCTCCTGCTTCAAGGAGAAATTCGCCATTCCCCGCCAGCCGCAACTGGCCCCCGCCGCGCGCGGCGTGCTGGAGCTGGTGGCGCCATTTGACTCAGGGGATGCGGTGGCCGGTCTGGAGCAGGTCAGCCATGTGTGGCTGCTGTTTCTCTTTCACCAGGCCCTGGAAGACAAGCCGCGGCTCAAAGTGCGCCCACCGCGCCTGGGCGGCAATCAATCCATGGGCGTGTTCGCTACCCGCGCGACCCACCGGCCCAATGGCATTGGCCAATCGGTGGTCAAACTCGAACGCGTGGAAGCCGGCAAGCTTTGGCTCTCGGGCATCGACCTGCTCGACGGCACGCCGGTGCTGGATATCAAACCCTATGTGCCCTATGCCGATGCGGTGAGCGGTGCGTTTAACCAGATGGCCGATGGCGCACCGACGCTGATTGACGTGGTGTGGAGCGAGAGCGCCTTGCTGCAAGCCAATGAGCATGGCCAGCGGCTGGAGCAGCCGCTGCAGGCGTTGATCGAACAATGCCTGGCACAAGACCCCCGCCCGGCTTATCAACAGCCAGAGCCAAGCCGTATCTACGGCACACAACTTTGGGATGTGCAGGTACGCTGGCACTACCCGAACCTGGCGCAGATCTGTGTGCTGGAGGTAGTCCCGTAGGGTGCGCTCCGCGCACCATGACGGTGGTTGCGGGAACGTCGGCGTTGTATTGAGAACGAGACGATGTGGACCACCCCGGAATCGCCCAACAAAAAGCCCCGCATCGGCGGGGCTTTTTTATCCAGCGTTTAGCTTACTTCTCTACAAACGCACGTTCGATCAGGTAGTCACCTGGCTCGCCCATACGCGCCGAGATTTTCAGGCCGAAGCCGTCCAGCACTTCGCTGGTCTCGTCGAGCATGCTTGGGCTACCGCAGATCATCGCGCGGTCGTCCTGCGGGTTGATCGGCGGCAGACCGATATCGGTGAACAGCTTGCCGCTGCGCATCAGGTCGGTAAGGCGACCCATGTTCTCGAACGGCTCACGGGTAACGGTGGGGTAGTAGATCAGCTTTTCTTTCAGCGCTTCGCCGAAGAATTCGTTCTGCGGCAGATGCTCGGTGATGAACTCGCGGTAGGCGACTTCGTTCACGTAGCGTACGCCGTGGATCAGGATGACCTTTTCGAAACGCTCGTAGGTTTCCGGGTCCTGGATCACGCTCATAAAGGGCGCCAGGCCAGTGCCGGTGCTCAGCAGGTACAGGTGCTTGCCGGGCAGCAGGTCGTCCAGCACCAGGGTGCCTGTGGGCTTGCGGCTAACCATCAGCTCGTCGCCCACTTTCAGGTGCTGCAGTTGGGAAGTCAGGGGACCATCCGGAACCTTGATGCTGAAGAACTCCAGGTGCTCTTCATAGTTCGGGCTGGCAATCGAGTAAGCTCGCATCAGCGGACGACCGTTTTCCTGTTGCAGGCCGATCATCACGAACTGACCGTTTTCAAAACGCAGGCCCGGGTTGCGGGTAGTTTTGAAGCTGAACAGGGTGTCGTTCCAGTGGTGGACGCTGAGCACACGCTCAGAGTTCAAGTTGCTCATGCTGGCTTCCTCGGTGAATCGCGTACAACCGACCGACGGGTGCTAATGCGCGGCATTTTAAGGGCGACAACAATATCTGTTAAGTGGATTATTAAGATATAGGTTATCGGTTATATAGATATGCGTTTCACACTCCGCCAACTCCAGGTTTTTGTCGCCGTCGCCCAGCAGGAAAGCGTCTCGCGGGCGGCTGAATCCTTGGCACTGTCGCAGTCGGCCGCCAGCACGGCGGTTACCGAGCTTGAGCGGCAATCGGCTTGCCAGCTGTTCGATCGCGCCGGCAAGCGCCTGTCCCTCAATGCCCTGGGCCACCAATTGCTGCCCCAGGCGGTTGCCCTGCTCGACCAGGCCAAGGAAATCGAACGCATGCTTGGCGGCCAGGGCGGTTTCAGCTCGCTGTCGGTAGGCGCCACGCTGACCGTGGGCAACTACCTGGCGACCTTGCTGATCGGCAGCTTTATGCAGCAACACCCCGAATGCCGGGTAAAGCTGCATGTGCAAAACACCGCCCACGTTGTACAGCAGGTAGCGCACTACGAAATTGATCTAGGCCTGATTGAAGGCGATTGCCAGCACCCGGATATCGAAGTGCAGCCCTGGGTGGAAGACGAACTGGTGGTGTTCTGCGCCCCACAGCATCCGCTGGCCGCCAATGGCAGCGCGACCTTGCTGGAACTGACCCAGGAAGCCTGGATTCTGCGCGAACAAGGCTCGGGCACCCGCCTGACCTTTGACCAGGCCATGCGTCATCACCCCACGGCGCTGAATATCCGCCTGGAGCTGGAACATACCGAAGCGATCAAGCGGGCCGTGGAATCGGGGCTGGGGATTGGCTGCATCTCGCGCCTGGCGCTGCGTGATGCCTTTCGCCGCGGCAGTCTGGTGCCGGTGGAAACGCCAGAGCTGGACCTTACCCGGCAGTTCTATTTCATCTGGCACAAGCAGAAGTACCAGACCAGCGCCATGCGCGAATTCCTCGAGCAATGCCGGCGGCTGACCGCCGGGGTACGGCGTAGTGATGAAATCGTTCTACCGGCGATAGCGTGAACGTAGGATGGGTAGAGCGCAGCGAAACCCATCGATTCGCGTAACCATGGGTTTCGGCTTCGCCTCTACCCATCCTACGAGCGTCAACCCAGCAGGATCACCAGCCAGACGCTACCAATCAGGCTCAGCGCCACAAACTGCGCCGCGCTGCCCATATCCTTGGCGTTCTTCGACAACGGGTGCAGCTCCAGGGAGATACGGTCAATCGCCGCCTCCACCGCCGAGTTGAGCAACTCGACAATCAACGCCACCAGGCACACGCCGATCATCAGCGCCCGCTCGCCGCGGCTGACATCGAACCAGAACGCCAGCGGAATCAGCACCACATTCAGCAGCACCAGCTGACGGAACGCCGCCTCGCCAGTAAAGGCGGCGCGCAGGCCGTCGAAGGAATAGCCGGTGGCGTTAAGAACTCGTTTAAGGCCGGTCTGGCCTTTGAATGGCGACATGGGAAATACAACCAAAAGTCATGAGGACCGCAGGCTACGCCAAATGCGGTCAAAAAAGCGTGAAAAACCAACGACCTGCAGAGGCTTAGCCGGCAGGAATGGATTCCAGATGTTGCAGCAGCAAGGCTGCCTGGGTCCGCGTACGTACGCCCAGCTTGCGGAAGATGGCCGTAACGTGCGCCTTGATGGTGGCTTCGGACACGCTCAATTCATAGGCGATCTGCTTGTTCAGCAAGCCATCGCAGACCATGGTCAGCACGCGAAATTGCTGCGGCGTCAGACTGGCCAGGCCCTCGCTCACGGCCTTGGCTTCGGCTGACAGGCTGGCGCTGGCGTCCGCTTGCGGCGGCCACCAGACCTCACCATCGAGCACATCGCGCACCGCTTGCTGGATAGTTTCCAGCGGGCTGGACTTGGGGATAAAGCCGCTGGCGCCAAACTCGCGGGCGCGGGCTACCACCGAGGCATCTTCCTGGGCCGAGACCATCACCACCGGCACCTGCGGGTACTGCCCGCGCACCATCACCAGGCCAGAGAAGCCGTAGGCGCCAGGCATATTCAGGTCCAGCAGCACCAGGTCCCAATCCGACTTGGCGCCTAGCCGGGCTTCCAGCTCGGCGATGCTCGCCGCTTCCACCAGGTTTACCTGCGGGCCCAGGCCCAGGGTCAGGGCCTGATGCAAGGCGCTGCGAAACAGGGGGTGGTCGTCGGCAATCAGGATTTCGTAGTCGGCCATGGGCTGCTCTTGTTCTGGGGGCGGCTCGGGGTGGGAGCGGCCTGTGCCGGATCGGTAGATCAGCGGCACGAAAAGGGGCACTTCTCGAAAGACGAAACACCACTGGCCCTAGGGTGTGCAGCGCAGCGGCGGCGCTCAGCATGCCGAGCCAGAATGGGGTGGTCAAGCCTTTAGCTTTGCGGCACAGTTCGTGGCTTTTCCTGCCGAGACCGACCATGCGAAACCAAGCCCTGCGCGCCGACCTGTTAATGCTGATAACCGCGCTGATCTGGGGCAGTGCCTTTGTTGCCCAGCGCATGGGCATGGACTCCATCGGCCCCTACCTGTATTCGGGCCTGCGCTTTGCCCTCGGCACCCTGGTATTGCTGCCGGTGGTGTATGTGCTTGGCCGCAACAATAAACAACCCTTTAACCGTGGCCTGTTTATTGGCGGCGCGCTGATGGGCATCGTGCTGGCACTGGGCATCAACCTGCAGCAGGTCGGCCTGCTGTTCACCAGCGTCACCAACGCCGGCTTTATTACCGGCCTGTATGTAATCGTGGTGCCATTGGTGGGGCTGTTCCTGGGCCATAAAACCGGGATTGGCACCTGGCTGGGCGCGGTGCTGGCGGTAGTCGGCATGTTCCTGCTCAGTGTTGGCGAAGGCTTTCATGTGGCCTCCGGTGACTGGCTGCAACTGGCCGGCGCCTTTGTCTGGGGCAGCCATGTACTGCTGGTGGGCTATTTTGCCGGGCGCTACGACCCAATCCGCCTGGCCACCATTCAGTTTGCCGTGTGCGCTCTGATCAGCCTGGGTTTGGCGGCAGCGCTGGAAGATATTCAGCTGACCAACATTGCCGCGGCCGGGCCATCGATCATTTATGGCGGCCTGATTTCCGTGGGCATCGCCTACACCTTGCAGGTGATCGCGCAAAAACACGCCATCGCCTCCCACGCAGCCATCATCCTTTCCCTGGAAGCGGTATTTGCGGCGATTGCCGGCGCGCTGTTTCTCGATGAGTCGCTGCACCTGCGCGGCTATATCGGCTGTGCGCTGATGTTTGCCGGCATGCTGATGGCGCAGTTGTGGCCGCGTAAGGTGGCGGAGGAAGTGGCGGAAGCGAAGGTGGCGTGAGCCTTTCTATATATAGGTAGCTGTGAGATCCAGCGCCCCTCACCCCAGCCCTCTCCCCGCTGGGGCGAGGGGGCTTGACCGCGTACTCGGCCAGTTCCCTCTCCCGGGGGAGAGGGCTAGGGTGAAGGCAAAATTTCAGCCGGTTTAGAGAAACTCCGCCATCCGCCGATGCACATCATCCTGTGGGTCTACCGGACGCTGGAACTTGGCGCCCAGGTAGTGCGCGGTAAATACATCCAGGTAGGCATCCAACGCCGCCCCCGCCCGCGGCTCGCCAGCCAGCTCCAGACACAGCGCCGCCACTTCCGACGTACACAGATGGTCATCGCGCTTGGAACGACGCAGGCGATAACGCGACAGTTGCTCGGGCTGCAAGCTCAGCACCGGGAATTTATCCAGGTAGGGGCTCTTGCGGAACATCTTGCGTGCTTCCGTCCAGGTAGCGTCCAGCAGGATAAACAGCGGGCGCTTGCCCTCTTCCATCGTTACCTCAGTCACCACGCGTTCGGGCGCGACAAACTCGCCCGGGAACACCAGGTACGGCTGCCACTGCGGGTCATTGAGGATCGCCGGAATCTCCGGGTCCACCGAGGTGCGAAACCAGCGATGGGCAAAGGTATCGGCCACCAGGTCGGCAATCAGCCAACCGGTATTGGTGGGTTTTAACGCTTCCACATCGTGCATCAGCAAGAACATGCCCGCGTTGGTGGGCACCTTGGGCCGCAAGGCACACAGGCAATATTCGGGAATCACCCGGCAGCCTTCACAGCGCGGCGCGCGGGAACCACGGGCAGTGAACGGCTTGGAACTCATCTCCAGGCGCGCGGCGCGCAGACGAGAAACGGCGTGGCGCATGAACGGCATCCGACCATCGAAAAAGAAAGCCGGCGAGTCTAGCAGAGGCGCAGGGTAAATCCGTGCGGCGCAAGCGGCGGATCGACCAGCGACCCGCCGCCTGGCGACGGCTTAGAACGACTGGTTGAAGGCCAGGCCGATAAAGTGGATACGGGTTTCGTACTCACCCTTGAAGTTGCCGCCGTTGCCGGTGCAGCGCACACCGCTGTCCACATACAGGCTGCCACCACCCGGCGCCCAGCCCGCAGGCGAGCAACCGTCCTTGTAATCCATCTTGCCGCTGGCGAACTGCACATAGCTGTACGCCAGGTCGATGGACGAGTCCTTGTCCAGCTTGTAGTTGGCACCAAACGACAGCCAGTAGCGGTCGGCATCCGGGAAGGCCGGGTGGCGGGTGTCGCTGCCACTGACCGGCGATTTGTCGTAGGCCACACCGGTACGCAGCATCAGGTCTTTGTCCCATTGGTAGTTCATACCGAGGGAGATCTTGTAGGTGTCGTTCCAATCCTGGTTCACCGTGGCATCGCCTTCGGTAACGCCATTGAGGTACGGGTAGCCGGCCACCGGCTTGAGCTGGATATCCACCGTGTCCAGGCGCGAGTGACGGGTCCAGGTGACATCGCCCATCAACGCCACTTTGTCGGTCAACTGGTGGAAGGCGTTGATCGAGAAGGACTCGGGGGTGTCGATGTTGGTCTTGGCATCGGTCGCGGTGTGCAGGTTGCTGGCGGCGAAGCTGCTGACGTTGACCCAGTTATCGGGATCCAACAACTGCGCCAACTGGTCGGGCGGCGGCAAGCCAACCTGGCCAATCAAGGTCGTACCGTCGGGTGTCAGATCCGTGGTTGGATCCGGCACGTTGCCGCTGGCATCGGCAAAACTCCATTTCGATTTGCCTTCCAGCGTGTGCTTGATATGGGAGCGATAGGCCATCCCGAAACGGGTCGATTCGGTCGGTTCCCACAGATAGCCGATGTTCCAGCCAAAGCCCCAGTCATCACCCTTCACCCGGAAATAGCCATCACCTTCTACGTTGCTGGCAAAGTTTTGCGCCACGCAATCGACAAATGCATCGTTGGTCTGGCCATTACAACTGGTGATTTCGTCCGGCACCGACAAACCATACAAACCGGCAATGCCGATTTGACCAAGAGGTGATGCTGCCAGTTGAGTGAGCGCCAGGTTTTCTTGCACAACCTGCCCAGCCAACTGCCGCGAAGCGCCCTGCACATCCGCCGCGCCACGCTGAATCGACTTGATGTACTGCGCCGACAGCCCGAAGCCGATGCTGTGATGCTCATTGAAGCGGTAAGCGATGCTCGGGTTGATATTCACCGTTTCCAGGTTGGCTGACTGGATGCCATAACGGCCGGTCCAGTCTTCGTTGTAATCGAGCTTCGCACCAAAGGGCACGAAGATACCCAGGCCGACGGTGATGTTGTCGTTGATCTGGCTGGAAAAGTAGAAGTCTGGTGCCGCGGCGGCATCCGGCAGATACGAGCCGGCACCCGAGCCACCGGTGGGATTACCAAAGACATCGGTGGAGCCGGTGTCCTTGAAACTGCCTTTGGGAATAACGACGGTGATGCCGTTGGTAACCTGCGTACCCGGTAATCGCGCAAGGCCGGCCGGGTTGTAGAAGATGGTCGATGGGTCGACAGCCTCGGCGCCGTTAGCGTGGGACGTGCCCTGGGCGGCCACCGACTGTGATCCAAAGTGATACCCGGAAGCCATCGCTCCGGAGGTCCATACCAGCATCAAGCTTCCACCAACCAGGGCGGTCTGCCAGCAAGATGGGCGAGTTCTTATCATTATTCTCGACTCCCTAACGCACGAAGTAAGCCGCTGCACGCACCCGATCAGGTCAATCGGGACAGCCAAAACAGCGGCGGTAAAACCGACTCTTGAACGAAACGGTATGCGACCTGTGACCGGCCCCCCTGTTCGATGATCCCCAATCCTTCGTACTGCATCCGGTCTTATCCGGCCGCTTTGCGGGTAACACCCAAGCGCTGAAAAACTTGGCCGGATTGCACCTGGCAAAAACCCAAATCCCTCTGACGCCCACGGCGTATGGCCTGAAGCGGCGCTGACGGCTGTAATAAAACCGTTACCGATTCACACCAATGCGTACAAATTTGTATGACCAAATAATTCGAAAAGATTCGAACTGTTTTTTCCTGGGCGGGAACTGCGACGGTTTTTGCCTGTTCACGGCGTACTGGGTGAGGTTTTCGGCAAATCGCGACATAAGCCCTGATAGGTCAATCGCGCCGAACTTGATCTGCAGTCGGGGGTTGGTCAGGATGCAGCGCTTGGCCAGGTGCTGGCCGGAGTAATAGTTGCGGCGACGCGAACCTAGCCTTGGGGCCAGGGTCAAACCCGCTTCACAGGCAAGCCGCTTTACGAATTTGGAGAATTACATGCTGCGCTACACGGCCCTGGCCCTTTGCTTCGCCCTTCCCGCTGCGCACGCAGCCTCGCTGCAGGATTTCGAGCTGAACAAACTGCTCACCCAGGTAGCCACCCAAAGCAGCGCCGGCACACCGCGTGCGATCAACGAAGACATCCTCGACCAGGGCTATACCGTCGACGGCAATGTGCTGATCAACCACTTGAGCGTGCAACCGGCTCATGCCGCCCAGATGCGCGGCAACCCGGACGCGGTGCGCAAACAACTGGGCGCCAGTGTTTGCCAGAACTCCGGTTTCCGCCAACTGCTCGCCCGTGGCGCCGTATTGCGTTACCAGTTCAGCGAGTACAAAACCAATAACTACATTGCCGCCGAGAACTTCAATAAAGCTGACTGCGCGATCAAATAAGCTTTACTGGTTAAGGTGGGCATCGCGCTCACCTTACCGATCCAAGGTTCCCGACAAGGAGCAGTTCCATGCCTTATGAACCGGACGATTACCTGACCCGCCATGTGCAAACCAGCGGCACCGACCTCGCCGCCAAAGTCGACGAACTCCTCGCCCTCGCCACACCCGGCACCAGCCTAAACCTGCCGCTCTACCGCGACATGCTGTCCACCGTGATTCGCATGGCCCAGGCCGACCGCAATCGCTGGGACGCGAAGATCATGCTGCAAACCCTGCGCGAAATGGAGCATGCCTTTAGCGTGCTGGAACAGTTCAAACGCCGGCGCAAAGTCACCGTATTTGGCTCGGCGCGCACGCCGGTCAACCACCCTGTCTACCTGTTGGCCAAAGAACTGGGGGCGGTACTGGCGCGCAACGAGCTGATGGCCATTACCGGCGCGGGCGGCGGCATTATGGCCGCGGCCCATGAGGGCGCAGGGCTGGAACATAGCCTGGGGCTGAATATCGCCCTGCCCTTTGAACAAAGCGCCAACGCCACCCTGCAAGGCAGCGCCAATCTGCTGTCGTTTAAGTTCTTCTTTCTGCGCAAGCTGTTCTTCGTCAAGGAAGCCGACGCCCTGGTGCT
>JBCECW010000098.1:0-2169 GCA_039207785.1 Pseudomonas sp.
TCGGCGGTTTCCGGACGCGCCGAGCGGACGAGATCGAGGATCGCATCGACCACGCTGTCGCCGACCGGCAGGCGGCGGATCAGGCGCTGGGCGGCGAGCAGTTCGTCGGCCTTCATCGCCTGGCGCGGGCGGGCGGCTTCGGCGCCCGTCGTCTCGATGAGGATGCGGCGCTCGGCTTCCAGCTCCAGGCCATAGCCAGACTTGAGCTCAAGGGTGGTGACGCCGTCGCGCAACAGGCTGCGCACACGCCGGCTGGCGCTGTCGAACAGCTCCTGCTCGGTGGCCGCGCGGGTGGCCCTTACCGTGCTGGCAATCCCGCCGCCCTCGGCTGCGATCTGCTCATAGCTGACGCCTTCCAGGCGCCGCTCGAACTCGGCACTGCGATCACCGGCAAAGATCGTATGGGTGTGGCAATCCACCAGACCTGGCGTCACCCACGCGCCGCCCAGATCGACCACGCGCTCGTGGCTGGCGCCGCTGACGTCGCGCTGCGGGCCGAGCCAATTGATCACGTTGCCGGTGGTGACGATAGCGGCATCCCGAATGATCGAGTACTGGCCGCCTACCATCGTCGCCACATGGCAGTTGCACCAAAGCGTTGTCATCAGCGCCTCACAAAAAAAGCCGGCGAGGCGAAACAGTGCCGCAACGCCGGTCAGGGAAAGATGCTTGCAATCAGCCCGTGATCATCGGGAGGTTCAAGCCCTGCTCTTTTGCACAATCAATTGCTGTCTGGTAACCCGCATCGGCATGGCGCATCACGCCGGTAGCCGGGTCGTTGTGCAGCACCCGGGCAATACGAGCAGCGGCTTCGTCGGTGCCATCGCAAACAATCACCACGCCCGAGTGTTGCGAGAAGCCCATGCCCACGCCACCACCGTGATGCAGCGATACCCAGGTGGCGCCGCCGGCGGTGTTCAGCAGGGCGTTCAGCAGCGGCCAGTCCGATACAGCATCAGAGCCGTCTTGCATGGATTCGGTTTCACGGTTCGGGCTGGCAACCGAGCCCGAGTCCAGGTGGTCACGGCCGATCACCACCGGCGCCGACAGCTCGCCGCTACGCACCATCTCGTTGAAGGCCAGGCCCAGCTTGGCGCGCAGGCCCAGACCGACCCAGCAGATACGCGCCGGCAAACCCTGGAAGCTGATGCGCTCGCGCGCCATATCCAGCCAGCGGTGCAGGTGGGCATCGTCGGGGATCAGCTCTTTGACCTTGGCGTCGGTCTTGTAGATATCTTGTGGGTCGCCGGAAAGCGCGGCCCAGCGGAACGGGCCGACACCACGGCAGAACAGCGGGCGGATATACGCTGGCACAAAACCTGGGAAATCGAAGGCGTTGCTCACCCCTTCGTCTTTGGCCATCTGGCGGATGTTGTTGCCGTAGTCGAAGGTCGGCACACCGGCTTTCTGGAAGTCCAGCATGGCCTGGACGTGAACCGCCATGGACGCCTTGGCAGCCTTGACCACGGCAGCCGGGTCCGTCTTGGCGCGTTCACGGTACTGCTCCCAGCTCCAGCCGGCCGGGAGGTAGCCATTGAGCGGATCGTGGGCGCTGGTCTGGTCGGTGACCATATCCGGGCGCACGCCACGTTTGACCAGCTCGGGCAGGATCTCGGCGGCATTACCGTGCAGGGCGATGGACACGGCCTTGCCTTCGCCGGTGTATTTGGCGATCCGCGCCAGTGCATCGTCGAGGTCGCTGGCTTGCTCGTCGACGTAGCGAGTGCGCAGGCGGAAATCAATGCTGGCTTGCTGGCATTCAATGTTCAGCGAGCAGGCACCGGCAAGCGTTGCGGCCAGGGGTTGCGCCCCGCCCATGCCACCCAGGCCGGCGGTCAGCACCCAGCGCCCGGCGAGGTTGCCGTTGTAGTGCTGGCGCCCGGCTTCGACGAAGGTTTCGTAGGTGCCCTGCACAATGCCCTGGCTACCGATATAGATCCAGCTGCCCGCGGTCATCTGGCCGTACATGGCCAGGCCCTTGGCGTCCAGTTCGTTGAAGTGCTCCCAATTGGCCCAGTGCGGCACCAGGTTGGAGTTGGCGATCAGCACACGCGGCGCATCACGGTGGGTTTTGAACACGCCCACCGGCTTGCCGGATTGCACCAGCAGGGTTTCGTCGTCGTTGAGTTCTTTGAGCGTCGAGACGATCTTGTCGTAGCAGTCCCAATC
>JBCECW010000098.1:2179-9608 GCA_039207785.1 Pseudomonas sp.
GCCAATACCACCGTACACAACCAGCTCCTTGGGGTTTTCCGCAACGTCGGGATCGAGGTTGTTCATCAGCATCCGCAGCGGTGCTTCGGTCAGCCAGCTTTTGGCATTTAGCGTGGTGCCGCGGGGTGCCCGGATTTCAACGTCGCGGAAGCGGTTCTGAGTGGACATAGGTGTTTCTCCGTGCCTCTTGTTTGTACATGCCTGTATGTACAAGTTAAGTTGAGTCGATTTCACCCCATTCCACCGTAGGGATCAAGGGGGGAAAGCAAAAAATATGGGTACTGCTGTAGCTGGAAAGGCTAGAGCCTTTAAGACAAGACGCCAGTTGGCGCGACTATCACTTGGCCCTGCGCAGGATCTCGTGGCGAAGCGGCGATACCGCCTGGGCATGGCCGCTAAAGCCTTCATACACGGCGATGGCGTGGGCATGGTCTGCCACGTCCTGGTAACCGTCGCGGGTTACGTAGGCAATCGAGGCCTGTTTCAAGAAGTCGAAGATCGACAACGGCCCCTTGGTTTTTGCCGCGCCGCCAGTGGGCAGGATCGCATTGGGCCCCAGCACGAAGTTACCCAGGGTGGAGGGCGTGTAATTACCCAGCAGCAGCTCGCTGGCGTTACGAATTTTCGGCACCACGGCCATCGGTTCCTCGGCGAGGATCTGCAGATGCTCGGGGGCGTACTCGTTGACGAAGTCGCAGGCGCTGGCGAAATCCTTAGTCAGCACAATACCGCCGTGCTTGCCGCACAGCACCGCCTGGGAAAACTCCACGCGCTTGGGGTCGATGGTGGCCCAGAGCTTGGGCAGCGCCGCGATGGCTTCTTCGGCCACACGCCGGCTATTGGTCACCAGGTAGGCCGATGAGTCTGGCCCGTGCTCGGACTCGATAATCAGATCCAGCGCGGCCAGTTCGCCGCTTACGGTTTCGTCGGCGAGGATCAGCGTCTCGCTCGGGCCGGCTGGCGTACCGGGGTCGATAATCTCGGCCAGTTGGCGTTTCGCCGCCACTACCCAGGGGCTACCCGGCCCCACTACTTTCAGGCACTTGGGCACGGTCTGGGTACCGTACGCCACTGCGGCAATACCTTGGGCGCCACCGCACTTGTAGACCTCGGTGATACCCACCAGGCGCGCGGCGACCAACGTCGCGTCGTCCACCTTGCCATCAGGGCCAGGTGGGGTGATGACGATGGGCCGTTTTACCCCCGCCACCACGGCAGGAATAGCGGCCATCAGCAGCATGCTCGGGAACGAGCCCTTGCCGCGCGGTACGTAGCAGGCAATGGAGTCCAGCGCGGTATAGCGGTCCCCGACGAAGACGCCCGGACGAATTTCCTTGTACCAGATGTCTTCCGGCTTCTGCGCTTCGTGGAAGGCGCGGATATTTTCGGCCGCATAACGAATGGACTCGACCAGCTTCGGGTCCAGGCGCTCGAAGGCGCCCTGGTATTCGCTTTCTTCGGCGAGGATGGACATATCCTCGACCTGCACCCGGTCGAACTCGCGGGCAAAGCGCTTGAGGGCCACATCGCCCTCCACGCGCACAGCCTCGATGATCGGCTTTACGCTCTCGGTGAAAAAGGACAGGTCGGCTTCGGTTCGCGCGAAGAGTTCCGGCGGCAGAACCGAGGTTTCAGATAAGTCGTGAAAAGTGGGTTGTTGCATTTTTAGCTCCGATCTACAACTGACATACCATTGATATCAAGCGTGCGCCGGGTGGTCCTGGCGTATTGCCTGGAGAACTTCGCGCTGCAACTCGGCAAACTCACTGGAGTTTGTAACGGCTTCATTTCTAGGCCGTGCAAGCGGAACATCGAAGGTTTTCTTGATGCGCCCGACACCCATCACCACGATTCGGTCGGACAGGTAAACCGCCTCTTCCACGTCATGGGTAACGAACATCACGGTCAGGCGATGCGCCTCCCAAACCTGGGTCAACAGCTCCTGCATTTGCCGACGGGTCATGGCATCGAGTGCGCCGAAGGGTTCGTCCATCAGCAGAATCTTTGGCCGATAAGACAGTGCCCGGGCAATGGCCACGCGCTGTTTCATGCCCCCGGACAACTCGGCGGGATAGGCATTGGCGGCATGGCTCAGGTTGACCAGCGCCAGGTGTTCCAAGGCAATTTCCCGGCATTGCGCGCGAGGCGTACCGGCGGCCTTCAAGGCGAACTCGATATTCTGTAGCGACGTCAGCCAGGGCAGCAGGGTGTACGACTGGAACACCACGCCGCGATCGATACCGGCGCCATTGATGGGCGTGCCATCCACCGAAACAAGACCACCTTCATAGTCTTCAAGGCCGGCGGCAATCGAGAGCAATGTGCTTTTACCGCAGCCGGAAGTGCCGACGATGGACACGAATTCATTGTCAGAAAGCGTCAGGTCGACATTCTTGAGAACATCTTTTGGCTGGCCATCCACCCAATAGGTCTTGGTCAGCTTTTTGATTTCCAGCGTGCTCATGGATGTCTCCGGTTGTAGCGGAAGAAGACCTTCTCCAAGGCGCGCATGGCCTGGTCAGTGACCAGCCCCAGAAAGCCCAGGAGCAAGATGTAGCCAATGATGGTGTCGGTCTGGAAGAAGCGCTGGGAAACGGTAATGCGATAACCCAGGCCCGTGGTCGCGGAGACCAGCTCGGCCACCACCAGCCAGGTCCACGCCCAGCCCAGGCTGATGCGCAGCGCATCCCAGATATTGGGCATGGCACTGGGAAGGATGATTTTGATCAGGATATTGCGGTCGGGCATCCCCAGGGTCCGGCCCAGGCCGACAAAGTCATTGGGCACACGCTTGATCGCGTCCATCACCATCAGCACCTGCTGGAAAAACGTACCGATCCAGATGATCAGGAACTTTTGCACATCGCCCGTGCCAGTCCACAGGATGGTCAACGGCACAAACGCCACCACCGGCATATAGCGAACAAAGTCGATCAAGGGTTCCAGCGATGCTTTCCAGAGGCCATAACAACCGGCCATCACGCCAATGACGATGGACATGGCCGACGAGATCAGGAAGGCCACGGTAATCCGGTAGACGCTGACGCTCAGGTCAGTCCACAAGGTGCCGTCTTGTGCCAGCTTGATCATCCGCGTGACGACCGCAGCGGGTGTTGGCAAAAAGATCGGCGAAACCAGCCCGGCCAACGACACCAGCCACCAGGCAGCCAGCACGACGATAAACGTGATGGAGGCAATCACCACATACTTGGTGCGCGACGGAGATCGGCCAATTACCAGCAAGTCACCGCGTTTTTTTCGCTTTAACGGTGCCGACTCTTCAGCCCTGGCCGCGAAATGTTCATTTGTACTTTCCATCTACCACTCCACGTTGCAGCGCTTGAGCTTCGCGGGTCCCCTGGCGAAGCCCAAGCTACTTAAAAGTGAACAATCCCTCGCCACAGGTGGTGTCTTACTTGGCAGCCTCGACAAAGCGGCTATCAATAAGCTGTTCAGCGGGAATGGAGTGGGTAATCAGGCCGGCATCTTGTGCAGCCTTCTCGATAACCGGCAGAGCATCGGCCACGAACGAGCCTTTGAACTGATCTTTGTTCGCGGCCAGGCTGACAAATTGCACGCCGTCAAAACCGGTCTTCAGCTCTTCCGGCGTCGAACCGATGGCCTCGGAGATGATCTTGCGGCCCTGGTTCTGGTCGGCGTTGTAGAAATCAACGGCCTGCCCCCAGGCCTTGACGGTCGCCAGTACCTGGCCGGGTTTGGATTCGATCACGTCATCGCGCGCCACCAGTACGTCGCCAATCAGACCCGGGGAATCCTTGCCGGTGAACAGCACATGCACCTTGTCCGACTGCGCTTTGGCCGTGGAAATGTACGGTTCGTAGGTGACGGCGACACTTACGCGCTCAGCAATCAATGCAGCGCCGGCGTTCGCGGCAGGCATCGGGATGGCGGTGATATCGCTCCAGGCCAGGCCGGCTTTATCCAAGGCGCTACGCAGCAAGATATCGCTGGTAGTGCCTTCCTCGAAGGCGATCTGCTTGCCTTTGAGGTCCTGCAGTGTCTTGACCGAAGCATCGGCCAGAATCGCATCGGCCTGTTCACTGGTGTCCATCAGCATGACGATCTTGACGGGCAAGCCCGCACCGACCATCTGCAGCGCCTGGTGCGTCGGCACGGCGGCGAGATCCACCTGGCCGCTGACAAAAGCAGCGTTAAGATCCTTGTCTTCAGAAAAGTTGACCAGCTCGACGTTGGCCAGACCGTTGGCCTTGTAGAGATCGCGCTCTTTGGCCACATGCAGTTGGCCGTAGCCCAGCCATGGCATCAGCGCAATCTTCAAGGCGCCGGCCTCAGGCTTGAGGTCCGCCGGCACTGGCGCCGCACTCGCCATGGAAGCCAGCAACACGCTGGCAGCCGCCGCAAAACTCAGACTTTTCTTGATCTTCTGACTCATAACGCTCTCTTTTTTAGTGTTATTGATCACAGGCGATGCGAGACAACAGCCGTGACTGCGTCACATAGCGCCTTCCAGGCAAACCATCGACATCAGGCTTAGTTGTATATACATGAATGAACATAGCATGAACACCAAGGTAAGCCATGACGCATTGTCTTGTAAAGCACCCTCGGCAGGTAGTTCTACGCTGTAAATAACAGCGCGTTTGACACCGGCGAGCCACGGCCCCGTCCGCTCAGGAACGCCCATGGCGCATAAATGCGGCAGCGGGCGAGGCACTGGGAAAAGAGCGTCAGGGACGAAAAAAAGACTGGCGAAAGGGAAAAAATTCCATTAATTGTATATACAGGATTGCACATCACATGCCTGCCGTAGGACACCCTAATGAAAAATCGTCTTTTCCTGGTACCTGGCCAACTCACGCTCAACCAACTGCGTGAAATCCACAGCGCCCAGGCCTCCTTCGAGCTAGACCCAAGCTGCCGCGATGCCATCGAGGAAAGCTACAAGACCGTCTTCGCCATCATCGAAAACAACCGCACCGTCTATGGCATCAACACCGGCTTCGGCTTGCTGGCACGCACCTCGATCCCCAAGGAGTCGCTGGTGACCTTGCAGCGCAACCTGATCCTGTCGCATTGCACCGGCACCGGCCCGCTGCTGGACGACGCCACCGTCGGCCTGATCATGGCGTTGAAGACCACATCGCTGGCGCGCGGCTTCTCCGGCGTATCGTTCAAGGTGATCGAAGCCCTGCATGCGCTGTATGAAGCCAAGGTGTACCCATGCATCCCGTCCCAGGGCTCGGTTGGCGCGTCGGGTGACCTCGCGCCGCTGGCCCATATGTCCTCGGCACTGCTGGGGATTGGCAACGTCCGTCATAACGGCCGTGAGATGCCAGCCACCGAAGGTCTGGCCATTGCCGGCCTCGAACCCATCGTGCTCGGTCCTAAAGAAGGCCTGGCGCTAATCAACGGCACGCAGGTGTCCACCGCCCTGGCGCTGCGTGGCCTGTTCGCCACGGAAAAACTGTTCAGCGCCGCCGTGGTTGCAGGCAGCCTGTCGGTGGAAGCGCTCAAAGGCTCGTATGTACCCTTTGACCCGCGTATCCAGGCCGTCCGCGGCCAGCACGGCCAGACCGCCGTCGCCGGCCTGTACCGCAGCCTGCTCGACAGCAGTGAAATCAACCAATCGCACACTACCTGCACACGTGTGCAAGACCCCTACTCGCTGCGCTGCCAGCCTCAGGTAATGGGCGCGTGCCTGGATCACATCCGCTTTGCGTCGGAGATTTTCCTGCGTGAATCCAACGCAGTGTCCGATAACCCGCTGGTGTTTTCTGCCGATGGCGATGTGCTGTCGGGCGGCAACTTCCATGCGGAACCGGTGGCCATGGCGGCAGACGTTCTGGCCCTGGCGATCTCCGAAATTGGCGCGTTGTCGGAACGCCGTATTTCGCAGTTGGTTGACCCGGCCTTGTCCGGCCTGCCGGCCTTCCTGGTCAAGGAAGGCGGCCTGAATTCCGGCTTTATGATCGCCCAGGTCACCAGCGCGGCCCTCGCCTCCGAAAACAAGACCCTGGCTCACCCGGCCTCGGTAGACAGCCTGCCGACCTCGGCCAACCAGGAAGACCACGTATCCATGGCCACCTTCGCCGCACGCCGCTTGCTGGATATGGCCGGCAACAGCTCGGCCGTCGTGGCGATTGAATTGCTCGGCGCCGCCCAGGGTGTGGATCTGCATCAACCGCTGAAAACCACCGCCAAGCTCCAGGACGTGATGACCTTTATTCGCGCCGAAGTGGCCTACTACGACGTCGACCGTTATTTCGCCCCGGACATCGCCACCGCGCGCGCCTGGGTGGAAAACGGCGCCTTTGCCCAGTGGATCCCGCCGCAGTCGCTGTACGCGTAACGCATCGCCATAAACAGAAAAGCCCGGAATCTCCGGGCTTTTCTGTTTATGGCTGGGGGATGTGACGGCACCAGCCTGCTAGTTCACGTCACTCAACTCAATGACGCAGAGGTGGCCCGCTGCCTGAGGAATCAGCACATCCACCAAGCCGCGTAGCTCGGACACAACCAGCGTGCCATGGCTTTCGATCAGCCAGCGTTCGCCATTGGCATGCAATTCAACAGATTGAGGGCTGGCATTGAACGCCAGCAGCGTCGGCGCCGATGAATGAAAGCGCGTGGCAGTATCCAGCTCCAGCCACTGTAGCCGGGCAGCGAATTTCAGAGGATCGTAGATCAGGTTCAGATCGCGAATCGAGCCAGCGAGCAGCTCACAACTGACCTGCGCCGCACCGTCGAAGACGAAGGCGTCATAGGCCAGCAGATCACCACTGTCGACGTCATCTACGGCAAGGCGCATTCCGGCGCCTTCAATAACACTGATGATTCGGCGATAGCCCTGGAACGAGGAGAAGTCACCGCCTTGGTCGATGGCGGCGATAGAAACGCGCCAGCCGTAGGGGCCCTGCTCTTCCAACTTGTCGCGAGCGACTTCCGAAGTGGTACCGCCGCCATTTTTCCACGGCATATTCAGGTAATCAGCAGCACTCTTGAGCTGAACAAGCATTACGAACCAAACCTTCCTTCAAGACGATAGCGACTGCCCGGGTAAACCAGCCTGGCCACCGTGACCACTTGCTGGCCGGACCAGGTCGTGCGGTTGATCAGCAGGCAAGGGTCCGAGCGTTTGACCTTCAGCAGCTTGGCTTCCTCGGGATCGGGCAGGATGGCCTCGACCACGTGCTTGCCTTCGGTGATCGGCGCCAACTGGATCAGGTAGGCATAGGGGGTCTTTTTGCTGAAGTCCTGATCCAGGTATTCCGGAACGGCTTTGGGATTTACAAAGCGCTCTTCGATTTGCACCGGCAGCTCATTGTCGTAGTGCACCAGCACCGACCTGAACACCTTGTGTCCTTCACGCAGGCCCAACGCTGCGGCCATTTCCGGGGTCGCCTTGATCGCCTGCAACTCGACGATTTCGGAGCGATGCGCATGACCG
>JBCECW010000099.1:0-9556 GCA_039207785.1 Pseudomonas sp.
GATCAAGAGTGACCAGTTGACCGTGCGCGGCAACGAGCTGTGGATCGAGATCGAGCTGAATTCAAGCCTGTTGTTCCCCAGCGGTGATGCAATTCCCAACGATACGGCCTTCACCATTATCGAAAAGGTTGCCAAAATTCTGGCGCCTTACGAGAATCCCATCCATGTGGAAGGGTTCACGGATAATCTTCCGATCAAAACCGCGCAGTTTCCTACTAACTGGGAGCTGTCTACGGCGCGGGCAGCTAGCATTGTAAGAATGATGGCTATGGATGGCGTGGACGCCGGGCGCCTGGCGGCGGTCGGTTATGGTGAGTTTCAGCCTATCGCGGATAACGCGACGGCAGAGGGAAGAGCGCGCAATCGCCGGGTCGTGCTGGTGGTGTCACGCAACTTGGATGTGCGAGGCAGTGTAAGTGGTGTAGGCAGTGCAAAGGCTCAGCCTGACGCGGCATTGGAGCGGGCTGGCACGCAACCTGCACCATCGCCAGCAGCGCGGCCGCCTGAGGGCGGCGCTGTCAATTCCCCGTCGCCGACCCCGTAGGGCGGCACTTGTTCTCGGTAAACCCTTGGTGCGCCGGGAGGATAACGAACATGAGAGTCTGGGCAGTAGCCAATCAAAAAGGTGGAGTAGGCAAGACCACCACGAGTATCGCCCTGGCGGGCCTGCTGGCCGACGCCGGCAAGCGCGTGGTGGTGGTCGATCTTGATCCGCATGGCTCCATGACGAGCTATTTCGGGCATGACCCCGATTCGCTGGAGCACAGCGCCTTCGATCTGTTCCAGCACGGCGGCAGTGTGCCCCAGGGCCTGCCGGGGCAACTGCTGCTGCCCACCAGCCACCCCTCCATTTCCCTGTTGCCATCGAGCACCGCGCTGGCCACCCTGGAGCGTCAATCGCCAGGGCAGAGCGGCCTGGGCCTGGTGATCGCCAAAAGCCTGGCGCAACTGTGGGACGATTTCGACCACGCAATCATCGACAGCCCGCCCTTGCTTGGCGTGCTGATGGTCAACGCCCTGGCGGCCAGCCAGCAGTTGGCGATTCCGGTGCAAACCGAGTTTCTTGCGGTAAAAGGCCTGGAGCGCATGGTCAGCACCCTGGCGATGATCAACCGTTCGCGCAAACAGGCGTTGCCGTACACCATCGTGCCGACCCTGTTCGACCGCCGTACCCAGGCCTCGCTCAGCACCCTGCGTACGCTGCGCAATACTTACCCTGATCATTTGTGGCCAGCCTATATTCCGGTCGACACCCGCTTGCGCGATGCCAGCCGGGCCGGGCAGACGCCGTCGCAGTTCGACGACAAGAGCCGTGGCGTGCTGGCCTATCGGGCGCTGCTCAAGCATTTGCTCAGTCACGAACTGGCCGCGCAGGTCGCTTAAAAATGGCCAATTTTGCTGTCAGCGCTTTCTCAAGTCCGCAGCGGATGCTGCCGATATATGAGTCAGTCCATTTATTCGGGTTTTATCTATGAGCCGTCCTACCGCCACCGCTTCGCGCCCGCAGCTGGCCTTGCAGTCCTACCTGGACGGCCTGTTGCAGGAAGCGGCTGCCGAACTGGCCGACTCGTTGCCGCCGGTGGCCGCTCCGGTCGCGGCGCCAGCACCCGTGCGTGCGGTGCAGGCCGTGCCGGCGCCGGTGGTAAAACCTGCGCCAGCGCCGATCGCCGTGCCGGTGACCGACGATGCTATTTCCCTCGATGAATTCGAAGCCGCCGTGCTGGAAGAGCAGGTGCGTGACGCGCGCTTGCAGGCGCCGGCCGCGGCGAAGCCCGCCACGGTAAAAGTCGAACGCCCGACCCTGGTATTGCCCACCCTGGAAATGGCCAAGCCGGTATTGATGCCGACCTTGCTAGTGGAGCAGCCGGCGCCGGTCGTGGAAAAACCGGTGGTGTTGGCGCCGCCGGTGGTCGAGTCGGTGGTGGAGCAGCAAATCCAGGCAGATATGGCGCCCACGCCACCGCCGTTGCAGCTCGATGGCCAGCCCAGTTGGGGCGAAGAGCCTTTTGAATGCCTGCTTTTCGACGTAGCCGGCCTGACGCTGGCGGTGCCGCTGGTATGCCTGGGCTCGATTTATCCGCTGGTGGGCCAGGAACTGACGCCATTATTTGGCCAGCCGGACTGGTTCCTCGGTATCCTGCCGTGCCAGGCTGGCAACCTGCGGGTACTGGACACTGCGCGCTGGGTGATGCCTGATCGCTACCGCGATGATTTTCGCCAGGGCTTGCAGTATGTGATTTCCGTGCAAGGCTACGAATGGGGCCTGGCGGTTCATCAGGTCAGCCGCTCGATTCGCCTGGACCCCAACGAGGTCAAGTGGCGCAGTCAGCGCAGCCAGCGGCCATGGTTGGCTGGCACCGTGATCGAACATATGTGCGCATTGGTGGATGTTGCCGTGCTGGCCGAGTTGATCGCCAGCGGCGCCGCCAAGCGCCTGACCAGCGATGGTCGCGTACATTGATGATTGACAGCCCCGCCAACGCGGGGCTTTAACGTAAACGGCGGGACACACCCGTACGCTGCGCGAGCGGCATTGATGAGGCTAGGGATATGAAGAAAACGTCCGCACAAGGTTCCGAAGATCCCATTCTGCAGTGGGTGACGTTCCGTCTGGATAACGAAACCTACGGCATCAATGTGATGCAGGTGCAGGAAGTGCTGCGCTACACCGAGATCGCTCCGGTACCGGGTGCCCCCAGCTATGTGCTGGGCATCATCAACCTGCGCGGCAATGTGGTGACCGTGATCGACACCCGCCAGCGCTTCGGCCTGGACTCGGGCTCGGTCACCGATAACACCCGTATCGTGATCATCGAAGCCGACAAGCAAGTGGTTGGCATCATGGTCGACAGCGTCGCCGAGGTGGTTTACCTGCGCCAATCGGAAGTGGAAACCGCGCCTAACGTGGGCAACGACGAGTCGGCCAAGTTTATCCAGGGCGTGTGCAACAAGAACGGCGAACTGCTGATTCTGGTTGAGCTGGACAAGATGATGTCTGAAGAAGAATGGTCCGAACTGGAGAGCATCTGACCCATGCTCGACATCGTGCTGTTGGTGCTTGCCCTGGCCTGTGCCGCGCTGGGCGGCACCTGCATCTGGCTGGCCGGCCGGCAGCGCGAGTTCGTTCGCCAGTTCGAACACCAGGCGCAGCGCGACGCGCTGCGTGACCAGGCGATCAAGGAACTGAAAAAGCGCCTGGATACCTACCTCACCGGTAGCATCCGCATGGGCGAAGAGCTGTACGAGCTGCGCCGCACCGTGGCGCCGATTCCGGACAAGCTCAGCCAGATCGAGCAGCGCGACCCCAGCAATCTGTCCTTTACCCAGGCGGCGCGGTTGGTTGGCCTGGGCGCCAGCGTCGACGACCTGACGCAGTCGTGTGGCTTAAGCCGCGCGGAAGCTGAGTTGGTTAGCAAGCTGCACCAAGCAAAGCGGTGAGTCGGTGCGCGAAGCGCACCCTACGATTTCGGCGTAAACGAGAGGGTCCGAGTCTGACTTGGTGCCGTAGGGTGCGCTCCGCGCACCAAGTGCGGCATGGTCAATCGAGCAACGGCACCGTCGGCGTGACATCTTTCTCGCCACCCTCATCCGGCACAAAGCCTTCCGGGCACTTGCCCTTCAAGTACCAGGCGAACGCAATAATCTCCGCGATGCTTTTGTACAGCTCTTCGGGAATCGCATCGCCCAGTTCCATCCGCGCCAGCAGGCGCACCAGCTCGGCGTTTTCGTAGATCGGCACTTCGTATTCGCGGGCAATGGCCAGAATCGCTTCGGCCAGTTCGTCATCGCCTTTGGCGGACAGGTTGGGCGCGCTTTTGCCGTCGTAGGTCAGGGCAATGGCCTGGCGGGGAGCTTCGCGTTTCATGCTTTTTCGTCAACCCAACGTTGTTCGAGGGTGGTGCGCGGGCCTTGCGGTGGAATGCCTTGCTGGCATTCCAGCTCGCCCACGGTGATGCCGGCGGCGGTCAGGCGGTCACGCAGAGTGCCCAGTTCGTTGTCGATCAGGCGCACGGTGCTGAGTTTTTCTGCCCACAGCTGACTGGCCAGGCTGCCGCGGGCGATCTGTGCCTGCACTTGCAGCGGGCCCAGTGGCGGAATATCGAAGGCCAGCTCGATACGCCATACCGGCTCGGGCTGGCCCTTTTTGCCGCCCTTGCCATTCTGTTGCTCGTCCTTGGCGTCTTCGCGCTGCATTTTCAGTTGCAGCGGCACCAGGTCTTGCTGGTTGCGCATGGGCACTTCCAGCTGCCAGGTGGTGAGCAGATTGCCTTCTGGCGTCAGTTGGCTTTGCGCCAGGCTCGACAGCTGGTGGGTTTGCAGGCGCGACACCGCAGCGGCGGCCAGCTTGAGCAGGCCTTCGAGGTCGCCTTCCTTTTCCATTTCCTGTTGCAGCTTGGTGGGCAGGGGAAAGGTCAGGCCTTGCTGGCGCACGCCGGTTTGGCCGAGGGCGCCTAGGGCGTTGCGCAGAAATACCGGTAATGCCTGGCCGAGATTGGCGCCAATGGTATTGGGGCTGATCGCCGCGCCGTTAGGCAGGGCCGGCAGAATCTGCGCAATCAGGCGCAGCAGATTGGCTTTCATATCCTGGGGCAGCCCGGCGGTATTGCCGCTGAGCAGTTTGGCCTCGAGAAACATGCCGCTTTTTTCCAGGGCCTGGGACAGGCCTTTGGAATCGCTGAGCTGGGCGCCATCGGGCAGGGCGCCGAGCAGTTTGTCGATGCTGCCGCGCACGCCATCGGGCAGGCCTTCCTTGCCGCTCAGGCCTTGCAGCGCTTTCAGCAGACCTTCCAGCGAGCCTTGGCGGGCCTGCTGGCTGTCGAGCTGTTGGCCGACGGCCAGTTGATCAAGGCGGCCGCTCAGCGGCAGAAAGGTCAGCGACTGGTTGTTCTGCACCTGCGCCGTCAGCAGGCTGCCGACGGGCAGCTTGAGTGGAGTCTCCAGTTCCAGCTTGCTGCCGGCCAGGGCGGTGTTGAGCAGGCTGACGATCACCTTGTTGAGGATTTGCTGGGTTTGCGGCGCGACGAATACCTGGCTGGACTCGACCCGGCCTTGAATCACCGTGCCGGCGGGCATGCTGTCACCGTCCAGGCTGGTCAGCGGGGTGAGGCCGGTGGCCAGTTGCATGACTACCGATAAACGGGTGTCGGAAACCGCCGTTACGCCAACCGTGCTGCCGGGCACCAGCGGCTGGTTGGTGGTGGCTTGCACCGTGGCTTGCTGGCCACCGTTCAGGGTCAGCTTGAGCAACACTTGCTGGAAGTTCTGCGCGAGGTCTTTGACGCTGACCACCTCGGCGGTGGTGCTATCGCCCACGGCCATCAGGTCGCCCAGGGGTTGCAGCAGTTTTACCGCGGCATCGGCCACGCTCGGTGCGGGACGTGGGGTCGCAGTCGGGGCGGGGAGTGGGCGCGTACTACTGATTTCGCTCATCGGCGGTTTACAACCTGTCGAAAAAGCCAGCTTCGAGGGGCGAGCATGGCATGTATAATGCCGCCCCGTCCGGGTCGGCCGTGCTGTTGGCTTGCCTGAGTATAGCGGCCAAGCTTTCCTGGACTTGATAGCAACACGCCGGGCAGCCATTGCCCAGCCCCATTTTCCACGCCGTTTCTTGCCGAAGGTCAGCCGATCCTTGAATAGCCCTCTACTCGAAGCTGTGGCGCTCGCTTGCGAGCGGGACTGGCGCATGCTCTTCGAGGGCCTGGACCTGCGTCTGGCGGCCGGCGAAATGGTGCAAATCAGCGGCCCCAACGGCAGCGGTAAAACCAGCCTGCTGCGTTTGCTGGCCGGGCTGATGCAACCCACCGCGGGCGAGGTGCGCCTCAATGGCCAGCCACTGGCCAAGCAGCGTACCGAACTCGCTCACAACCTCCTGTGGATTGGCCATGCCGCCGGCATCAAAGGCCTGCTCACTGCCGAAGAAAACCTCACCTGGCTCTGTGCCCTGCACCAACCCGCTAGCCGCGATGCCATCTGGCAGGCGCTGGAACAGGTCGGCCTGCGCGGTTTTGAAGATGTCCCTTGCCACACCTTGTCCGCCGGCCAACAGCGCCGCGTGGCCCTGGCGCGACTGTATCTCGACCCGCCTCCGCTGTGGATTCTCGACGAACCCTTTACCGCCCTGGACAAGACAGGTGTCGCACAGCTGGAAGCGCACCTGGCCCAGCACTGCGACAACGGCGGCCTGGTGCTGCTGACCACCCATCACACGCTGAGCAACACCCCTGCCGGCTATCGCGAACTGGACCTGGGGCAGCGTCAGGCATGAGCAACGTATTCACCCTGTTGGTGGCTCGCGAAGCGCGCCTGTTGTTCCGTCGCCCGGCGGAGCTGGCCAACCCGCTGGTGTTCTTTGCCATCGTTATCGCCCTGTTTCCCCTGGCAGTCGGCCCGGAAAGCCAGCTGTTGCAGACCTTGTCCCCCGGGCTGATCTGGGTGGCCGCGCTATTGGCGGTGCTGCTCTCGCTGGACGGCCTGTTTCGCAGTGATTTTGAGGACGGCTCGCTCGAACAGTGGGTCCTTTCGCCGCACCCCCTGGCTCTTCTGGTATTGGCCAAGGTGCTGGCACACTGGCTGTTTTCCGGTTTGGCCCTGGTTTTGCTCGCGCCCTTGCTGGCGCTGATGCTGGGCTTGCCCAGCCAGTGTCTGCCGACCCTGTTATTGAGTTTATTGCTGGGCACCCCGGTGCTCAGCCTGTTGGGCGCCGTGGGTGCGGCCCTGACCGTGGGTTTGAAGCGCGGTGGCCTGTTACTGGCATTGCTGATTCTGCCGCTCTATATCCCGGTGCTGATCCTTGGCAGCGGGGCGCTGCAAGCCTCGTTGCAGGGGCTGCCAGTGACCGGGTTCTTGCTGTGGATGGCCAGCCTTGCTGCCTTGGCCGTTACCCTGACACCTTTTGCGACCGCCGCAGGCTTGGCCATTAGCGTCGGCGAATAATAACTACGTGGTTACCCTGATGAATTGGACTTGGTTTCACAAATGGGGCTCACCCAAATGGTTTTACCAGATGAGCGGCCGCTGGCTGCCGTGGTTGAGCGTCGCTGCCGTGTTATTGCTGGCCACAGGTTTAGTCTGGGGCCTGGCCTTTGCGCCGCCCGATTACCAGCAAGGCAATAGCTTTCGCATCATCTATATCCACGTGCCGGCCGCCATGCTGGCGCAGTCCTGCTATGTGCTGCTGGCGGTCGCCGGCCTGGTGGGGCTGGTGTGGAAGATGAAGATCGCCGACGTCGCCCTGCAGTCCGCCGCGCCCATCGGTGCCTGGATGACCGCCGTGGCGCTGCTTACCGGCGCCATCTGGGGCAAACCCACGTGGGGCTCGTGGTGGGTGTGGGATGCGCGACTAACGTCGATGCTGATCCTGCTGTTCCTGTACTTCGGTGTTATTGCGCTGGGCAACGCCATCAGCAATCGTGACAGCGCCGCCAAGGCCTGTGCGGTATTGGCGCTGGTGGGCGTGGTGAATATCCCGATCATCAAATACTCGGTGGAGTGGTGGAACACCCTGCACCAGGGCGCCACTTTCAAAATCACCGAACGCCCGGCCATGCCGGCGGAAATGTGGGTGCCGTTGCTGCTGATGGTGCTGGGCTTCTACTGCTTTTTCGGCGCCGTGCTGCTGATGCGCATGCGCCTGGAAGTGCTCAAGCGTGAAGCGCGCGCCAGTTGGGTGAAAGAAGAAGTGGCGCAGCAGATCGCCAAAGGGGGCGTGCGATGAGTTTTGCCTCGTTCAGTGATTTCCTCGCCATGGGCCACCATGGTTTGTACGTCTGGACCGCATACGGCATCAGCCTGGCGGTACTGGCACTCAACGTCGCGCTGCCCGTGCTGGCGCGCCGTCGTTATCTGCAAGAAGAGGCGCGCCGTTTGCGCCGGGAGAGTCAGAAGTGAACCCGCTGCGTAAAAAACGCCTGCTTATCATCCTTGCCATCGTCGCCGGCGTTGGCATTGCCGTTGGCCTGGCGCTCAGCGCCCTGCAGCAGAACATCAACCTGTTCTACACCCCGACGCAGATCGCCAATGGCGAAGTGCCCCACGACACCCGTATCCGCGCTGGTGGCATGGTGAAAAAAGGCTCGCTGGAGCGCAGCGGTGATTCCCTCGATGTGAAGTTCGTGGTCACCGACTTCGCCAAGGACGTCACCATCCGTTATCGCGGCATTCTTCCCGACCTGTTCCGCGAAGGGCAGGGCATTGTTGCCCTCGGCAAGCTGGACGCCGATGGCGTGCTGGTCGCCGATGAAGTGCTGGCCAAGCACGATGAAAAATATATGCCGCCGGAAGTCACCAAGGCGCTGAAAGACAGTGGCCAGAGCGCGCCTCAGGAAGGCGCTGCCTATGCGCCGGCAAGCGAGGAGAAACAACCATGATGGCGGCCCTGATCGTTCCGGAAATCGGCCACCTGGCGATGATTCTCGCCCTGTGCATGGCGCTGGTGCAGGCCACCTTGCCGATGATTGGCGCCTGGCGCGGTGATCGCCAGTGGATGGGCCTGGCCCAGCCGGCGGCCTGGGGCCAGTTCAGCTTTCTGCTGTTGGCCTTTGGCTGCCTGACCTGGGCCTTTATGACTGACGACTTTTCGGTCGCCTACGTGGCCAATAACTCCAACAGCGCCTTGCCCTGGTACTACAAATTCAGCGCCGTATGGGGCGCCCACGAAGGTTCCCTGTTGCTGTGGGCGCTGATTCTCGGCGGCTGGACCTTTGCCGTGTCGGTGTTCTCGCGCCAGTTGCCGCAGGTGATGCTGGCCCGCGTGCTGGGCGTGATGGGCATGATCAGCATCGGTTTCCTGCTGTTTCTGATCATCACCTCCAACCCCTTCGAGCGCTTGCTGCCGCAAAGCCCGGTGGATGGCCGCGACCTTAACCCGTTGCTGCAAGACATCGGCCTGATCGTGCACCCGCCGATGCTGTATATGGGCTATGTCGGCTTCTCCGTGGCCTTCTCGTTTGCCATCGCCGCCTTGCTCGGCGGGCGCCTGGACGCCGCCTGGGCACGCTGGTCGCGGCCTTGGACCATCGTCGCCTGGGCCTTCCTCGGTATCGGTATCACCCTCGGCTCCTGGTGGGCCTATTACGAACTCGGCTGGGGCGGTTGGTGGTTCTGGGACCCGGTGGAAAACGCCTCGTTTATGCCCTGGCTGGTCGGTACGGCGTTGATCCACTCCCTGGCGGTCACGGAAAAGCGCGGCGTATTCAAAAGCTGGACCGTACTGCTGGCCATCGCTGCTTTCTCGCTTAGCCTGTTGGGCACCTTCCTGGTGCGCTCCGGCGTACTGACCTCGGTACACGCCTTTGCCTCGGACCCCGAGCGCGGCGTGTTTATCCTGGCCTTCCTGTTGGTGGTAGTCGGCGGTTCGCTGACCCTGTTCGCCCTGCGCGCGCCGGTGGTGAAAAGCCAGGTGGGCTTTGCCCCGTGGTCGCGGGAAATGCTGCTGCTGGGCAATAACCTGGTGCTGGTGGTGGCGGCCTCGATGATTCTGCTCGGCACCCTGTACCCGCTGGTGCTGGATGCCCTGACCGGCGCCAAGCTGTCGGTGGGCCCGCCGTACTTCAATGCC
>JBCECW010000100.1:0-6663 GCA_039207785.1 Pseudomonas sp.
CGTTGGTCGACTCCTTGCGCTGGATCTCCAGCCACTGCCCGACCGGGGCGGTGAAGGTTGAGATTCCATACCTACTGCGTTAACACCGTCGTCCCCGCGAAAGCGGGGACCCAGAATTTCGAATGAGACGCGAAAGGTGCGTACGACGCGAGATTCTGGATCCCCGCCTACGCGGGGATGACGGTGGCATAAGAAAAACTACCGCCATCCGCCCACCGTCGGACGCCTTGCCTGCACTACCCCTCGTTTCCCACCAGCCAGAAGGCGGCGGAGACGACTCAAAAACCATGATTCGAGGGGAAACACCCATGCACCTGCGTAGCACCTTGCTCGGCCTGACCTTAGCCATCAGCGCCGTCACTGCCCAAGCCGAAACTATCCGTATCGCCATCGGCACCCAGGACACCACCATCAACTGCGCCACTGGCGGCCTGTTGATCCGTGAACTGGGCTTGCTGGACAAATACCTGCCGCACGACGGCAAGTACAAAGACGCCCAGTACGAAGTCGAGTGGAAAAACTTCACCAGCGGCGCCCCGCTGACCAATGAAATGGTCGCCGGCAAACTGGACTTTGGCGCCATGGCCGACTTCCCGGGCTCGTTCAACGGTGTGGCGTTCCGCGATGCCGGCAAGCAAAGCCTGTTTATCAGCGTGTTGTCCGGCAGTACCAGCGGCAGCGGCAATGGCATCGTGGTGCCGGCCGCGTCCTCGGTGCAGTCGTTGGCACAGCTCAAGGGCAAGACCATCTCCGTGCCATTTGCTTCCACCGCCCACGGCATGTTGCTGCGCGCCGTGGCCGCGCAAGGCTGGGACCCGGAGAAGGATGTAAAGATCATTGCCCAGGCCCCGGAGATCGCCGGCTCGGCCCTGCGTAGCAACCGTATCGACGCCCACGCCGACTTTGTGCCCTTTGCCGAGCTGTTCCCCAACCGCGGCTTTGCCCGCAAGATCTACGACGGCTCGCAAGCCCAGGCGCCAACCTTCCACGGCGCGCTGGTGGCCGCCGACTATGCGAAAAAATACCCAGAGATTGTCACCGCCTACCTGCGCGCCAGCCTGGAAGCAGACCGCCTGATTGCCGCGGAGCCAGAGAAGTACAGCGAGCTGATCGAGAAGGTCACCGGCGTGGAAGCCGAGGTGAACTATCTGTTCCACGGCCCGCTTGGCCTGCAGACCCGCGACCTGACCTGGAAGCCCGAGTATCGCAAGGCCGTGGCCACCGCCATCGACACCCTCAAGCTGCTGAAGAAGACCGACAAGGGCCTGGACGTCGAGCAGTTTGTCGACGACCAGTACATTCGCGCGGCCTTTAAACAGTCCGGCCTGGACTACGACAAAGCCCTGGCCAACTACGCCCCGGCGCCGCTGAAAGCCAACGATGCCATCACCGGCAAACCGATCACCGACTTCAAGCGCCTGGCGCAAATCTGGGTGCGCGGTGAAGACAAGGTGCGCCACTACAGCTCGCCGGAAGAGGCGCTCAAAGCCCTGGCTGACCTGGAAAAAGAAGGCAAGGACATCCGCGCCATCTATGCCCAGGCCGCCGACAGCGGCATCAAGCTGCTGGCGAGCCAAGCGTGGTTTGTGCGTAACGCCAAGGGTGAGTTGAGTGCGTTTCTGCTGAAGGATCAGGCGCAGCAGTTTGCGGCGGCCAACGGCGGCACGGCGTTGGACTTTGCCAGCATTAATCAGCAAGCCGTCGTCAGCCGCTGATAACTCGATCCCGTAGGGTGCGCTTCGCGCACCAAGCGGTCTCGCGGCAATCGCTTGGTGCGCGGACCGAACGCGGACCGGCGCACCCTACGGGTCGGATATACGCTCGGAGTTGTTTGTATGACGCCTTTCTATCGTTGGCCCTTACGGTTGGCCTCGCTGGCCCTCTGCCTGTTGTTCTGGCAAATCGCCGCGACACAAAAGCTCGACTTCGGCCTGCTCACCTTTACCTACGTGCCCACTCCCGGCGCCGTGGCAACCGCCGCCGTGGCCCTGGTGGAAAGCAGCAAGCTCTGGGCGCACCTGACCAGCAGCTTGCTACGGGTGTTTGCCGGCTATGTCTCGGCAGCGCTGATTGGCGTGCTGCTGGGCGTGGCCATCGGCCGCTGGCGCTGGGTACAGGACACCGTGTTGCCGCCTTTGGAAGTGCTGCGGCCGATTCCCGCCGTAGCCTGGATTCCCCTGGCCATCCTGATGTTTCCGTCCTCGGAGCTGTCGATGGTGTTTATCACCTTTACCGGCGCGCTGTTTCCGGTGCTGCTCAATACCGTGCATGGCGTTGAAGGGGTCGACCCGCGTCTGGTTGCTTCCGCCCGCAGCCTCGGCGCTGGCCGCCTGGCAATCCTGCGTGAGGTGGTATTGCCCGGTGCAGCTCCGAGCATTGTCACGGGGCTGGCCATCGGCATGGGCACTTCATGGTTTTGCCTGGTGACCGCCGAGATGATCTCCGGGCAGTTCGGCATCGGTTACTACACCTGGGAGTCGTACACCATTCAAAACTACCCCGACATTATCGTCGGCATGCTGCTGATCGGCGTGCTGGGCATGGGCAGCAGCGCCCTGGTCAAACACCTCGGCGGCCTGCTGACGCCCTGGTATCGCGGGGCCAGCCAATGAGCAGTCATCAACCTTTTGTGTCGGCCGGGCGTATTGATGTCGAACGCCTTACCATCCGCCTGGGCGAAGGCGCGCAGGCGTTTGAAACGGTGCAGGCGTTGGATTTCCAGATCGCGGCCGGCGAATTCGTGTGCATTCTCGGGCCGTCGGGTTGCGGCAAGTCGACCTTGCTGGGTGCCTTGGCTGGCCATCTGCAACCCAGTGCTGGTGTGTTGCGAGTTGACGGCGAAGTGGTCGATGGCCCGTCGCCGGCGCGCGGCATGGTGTTTCAGCACCACACCCTGCTGCCTTGGCGCAATGTGCTGGATAACGTCGCCTTCGGCCTGAAGATGCAGGGCCTGAACAAGGCCGCCCGCCAGCAACAGGCGCGCGAGTTTCTTGGCCTGGTGGGCTTGCAGGATTTCGCCATGCGCTGGCCCAACCAGCTCTCCGGCGGTATGCAGCAGCGCGCGGAAATTGCCCGGGTGCTGATCAACCGGCCGCGCCTGCTGCTGATGGATGAGCCCTTCGGTGCCCTCGATGCGCAAACCCGCGGGCGTATGCAGGAGTTGTTGCTGGAAATCTGGGGGCGGGTGCGTACCACGGTGGTGTTTGTCACCCACGATATCGACGAGGCGTTGTTTCTCGCCGACCGCATCCTGGTAATGAGCCCGCGCCCTGGCCGGTTTATCGAAGACCTGCGCCTGGACTTTGCCCGCCCACGCCGCGCCGAGCTGCTGACCAGCCCCGCCTTTACCCACCTGAAACGCCACTGCCTGGAACTGCTGCGCCACGAAGAAGGGCGCGAGCTGCCACGCCTGACCCCGCTGGGTTTGCCCAGCGATCACCCGCCACTGCGAATAGCCCTATGACTGAGCTCAACCCCGATATCCTCGACCTGCAACCGCGCCTGGACAGCAGCGACGCCGGCGTGCGGCGCATTGCCCTGATCGACTTGGCCGACCTCGAAGACCCCGACGGCTTGCCCTGGCTGATTCGCGCCTTGAGTGCCGACAGCGCCGCCGAAGTACGCAGCGAAGCCGCCCGTTTGCTTGAAGCCTGGGAGGAGGCCGAGGTGGTCGCCGCCCTGTGCGCCGCGCTGGCCGATGCCGATGAAAGCGTGCGAGGGGCTGCCGCGCAAAGCCTGAGCGAACTGAAAACCTTCGATGCCGGGCGCGTGGTGTTGCCCTGGGCGGCCCATGCTGATGCCTTTGTGCGGGCCAGCGCCTTGCGTGCGTTACGCGAACTGCGCCTGCCAGAAAGCGCGCTCGTGGCGCTACAAGCGCTGGCTGACAGCGATGCCTTTGTGCGCCGCGAAGCCGTGGGCATCCTCGGCTGGCTAAAACAACACAGCGCCTTGCCCGACCTGGCGCGCCTGGCCAGTAGCGACCCGGATGCCGAAGTGCGCCGTGCAGCCACTGGCGCTCTGGGCCTGGCCAGCGATGCCAGCGTATTGCCGGCCTTGCAAAGCGCCCTGAGCGACCCCGCCTGGCAAGTGCGCGAAGAAGCCGCCACTACCCTCGGCAAAGTGGGCAGTGCCGCCGCCGGCCCGATGCTGATTGCCGCCCTGCACGACGACTATTGGCAAGTGCGTCTGCGCGCTGCCCGTGCCCTGGGCAAACTGCGTTTTGCCGGCGCGCTAGCGGCGCTGGTGGAGGTGCTGGGCCATGCCATCAGCAACCTGCGCAAAGAGGCCGCGCTGGCCTTGGGCGAGCTGGCCGATAGCGCCGCGTTGCCAGCCTTGCAGGCCGCCGAGCACGACAGCGACCCGGAAGTGCGCAAGGCCGTGCGCATCGCCATCAGCCAATTGCAGGGGGCGTGATGGACGCCCCGGTTGCGCTGCGCAATCGCCGCCAGGAGCGGCAGTTGCAGATCGAGTGGGCAAACGGTGCTGCCGTGCAATTGAGCCATGCGCACCTGCGCGCCTCCTGCCCCTGTTCAGCCTGCCGGGCCGGGCGGTTGGGTGGGCGTATCGCGCTGGTCGATGAGGCGGTGCAGCTGGTCGCCCTGCATCCCCAGGGCTATGGCGTGCAGCTGGTGTTTAGCGACGGCCATGAGCGCGGCATTTATCCCTGGGCGTATCTGCATGAGCTGCAGGGGCTGGGTTAAGATCGCGGCTCTTTATGTCACTTGGTACCCCCAGCGTGAGCACGCAAATCATCACCGTCGAAGGCCACGAAGCGCTAAAGCAGGAGCTCGACTACCTGTGGCGGGTCAAGCGCCCGGACACCACGCAGAAAGTCACCTGGGCCGCCTCGCTGGGCGACCGCAGCGAAAACGCTGACTACCAGTACAACAAGAAACTGCTGCGCGAAATCGACCGCCGTGTGCGCTACTTGCGCAAGCGCCTGGAAGATATGCGGGTGGTGGCGTACGTGCCGGAACAGGAAGGCCGGGTATTTTTCGGCGCCTGGGTGGAGATTGAAAACGACGAGGGCGTGACCAAGCGTTTTCGCATTGTCGGCTACGACGAAATCCACGGCCGCAACGACTACATCTCCATCGACTCGCCGATGGCGCGGGCGTTGTTAAAGAAAGAAGTGGGCGATGAATTTATGGTGGTGACCCCGGAAGGGGAGAAGTGGTGGTGGGTCAATTCGATTGAGTATGTGAAGACGGCGTAAAGAGCCCCTCACCCCCGGCCCCTCTCCCGCAGGCGGGCGAGGGGAGCACAGCCGCCGCATTCCAGTCCCCTCTCCCGCCTGCGGGAGAGGGTTAGGGTGAGGGCTGCTTTACCCCTCGCGCAATACCGTCAACGGGCTGGCATTCAACGCCCGGCGCGTGCCAATCACCCCGGCACAACCTACCAGCAATGCGCCGATCACCGGCAACACCAGCAACCACCAGTGCGGCGCCCAGGCCATATCGAAGGCAAAGCGGTAGAGCAGATAACTCACCAGCTCACTGCCCAGCGCCGCCAGCAAGCCACTGGCCACGCCCAGCACGCCGAACTCCGCCAGCCGTGCCCGTTGCAGCACATTGCGCTCGGCCCCCAGGGCACGCAGCAGGGCGCCTTGGCGAATACGTTCGTCGAGGGTGGCCTGCAGCCCGGCAAACAGCACGGTCAGGCCGGCCGCCAACACAAACAACAGCACGTACTCCACCGCCAGGGTCACTTGCGCCAGGATGCTGCGCAGCTGCGCCAGGATCGCTTCGATCTGCAACAGCGTCACCGCCGGAAAGGCGCGCGACAGCTCGACCAGTTGCTGCTCCTGGTGCGGCGGCAGGTAGAAGCTGGTCAGGTAGGTTACCGGCAGGTCTTGCAGGGTGCCGGGCTCGAAGATCATGTAGAAGTTGGGCTGGAAGGTGTCCCAGTCCACTTCCCGCAGGCTGGTGACGATCGCCTCGCGCTCCAGCCCGCCGACATTGAATTTCAGCTGGTCGCCGAGTTTGACCTTGAGGCTTTCGGCCAGCTTGCTTTCGATGGATACCCCCGGCGGCGACGCGCTTGCTTCCTTGCGCCACCAAGTGCCCGCCACCAGCTTGTTGCTGACCGGTAGCTCGGCCGCCCAGGTCAGGCTCAGGTCGCGGCGCACAGCGCGGTCGCCGGTGGAATCTTTGCTCACCACGCCTTTTACCGCCTGGCCATTGATGGCCACCAGACGCCCTGGCACCACCGGGTACAGCGGAGCAGGGTGGGGTGAGAGTTGTTTCAGCTGGGCAGCAAAGGCGTCTTTGTCGGCCGGCAGTACGTTAAGGGCGAAGTAGTTGGGGGCTTCCTTGGGCAGCTGTTGCTGCCAGTTATCCAGCAACTCGCCACGCAGCAGGGCGATCAGCGCCATGGATAGCAAAATCAGGCCAAAAGCCAGGGACTGCCCGGCGGCTGCCATAGGGTGGCGCAGCAACTGGCCAAGCCCCAGGCGCACCGGCAAGGGCGAGCGCGCCAGGGCACGGCGCAGGCCTTGCAAACTCAGCACGAGGGCGCCGCCGAGGACCAATGCGGCTACCAGCCCACCGCCCAGCAAGGCGAGGGTTAGCGGCAGGTCCAGGCTTAGGCGCCACATGATCAGGGTGAGTGCACCGAGGGCCGCGCCGAGGCCTGCCGGCGCAGCCACCACGCCGCCGTCGTCAC
>JBCECW010000100.1:6673-9555 GCA_039207785.1 Pseudomonas sp.
GCTTCAGGTCCAGGCTGAGGCGCCACATGATCAGGCCCAGCGCCAGCAGCGCGGCGCCATACACCAGCCAGGAACTGGGTGGCACCGGCATCAGGTCGCGGCGCAGCACCCGCAGCGGTGGCACGCGGCCAAGGGCGGCCAACGGCGGCAAGGCAAAGCCGGCCAGGGCCACCAGGCCGGTGGCAATGCCGGCCACCGCCGGCATCACGCCACCGCTGGGCACGGTGGCCGGCAGCAAACCGCCCAGCAGGGCAAACAGGCCCAACTGCCCGAGCCAGCCGAGCAGGGCACCCAAGCCGCTGGCCACCAGGCCAAGCATGGCCAATTGCAGGGTAAACACCGTCAGCGCTTCGCGGCGCGACAGGCCCAGGCAGCGCAGCAGGGCACTGGCGTCGAAACGCTTGGCGGCAAAGCGCGCGGCGCACAGGGCCACGGCTACGCCAGCGAGCAATACGGCCGCCAGGCTGGACAGATTGAGGTAGCGCTCGGCTCGCCCCAGGGCACCGCCGACCTGGCGGTTGGCGTCGCGGGCACCTTCGATTTTCTGATTGGGCGCCAGCATGGGCTTGAGCGCCTGGCGGTAGCTTTCCAGGTTATCGGCGCTGCCGGTCCACAGCTCCGCGTAGCGCACCCGGCTGCCGGGCTGCACCACACCGGTGGCGGGCAGGTCGTCGAGGTTCATCAGCAGGCGCGGTGTCAGGCTGTAGAAGTCGCCGGCGCGGTCGGGCTCATAAGTGAGCACGCGGCTTAGCCGCAGGGTTTTGGCGCCGACATCGACGCTATCGCCCACCTTTACATTGAGCGCCACCAGCAGCCGCGCCTCGACCCAGGCCTCGCCCGGCTGCGGGCCGCCGCCGCTGGTTTCTTCGCCATAGGGCGCCGGTGCGCTTTTCAGTTCGCCGCGTAATGGATAAGCACTGCTGACCGCTTTGACGCTGGCCAGTTGAATGCCTTCATCCGCCGCAATGACGCTGGAAAATTCCACCAGTTGCGCATGGTTTAGCTGCCGCTGGTTACCCGCATCCAACTGCGCCTGGCTGGCCGGCGAACTACCGGTCAGCAGCATATCGGCGCCGAGAAACTCAGTGGCCCGCAACTGCATGGCGGCATTCAGGCGGGCGCTGAAAAAGCCGATGGCCGTGCTCGCTGCCACCGCAATCAGCAGAGCAAAAAACAGCACGCGCAGTTCGCCGGCGCGGGTGTCGCGGCGTAGTTGGCGTGCGGCCAGGTTTAGCAGGCGGGAAAACGGCAGGGCGGCCATCAGGCGAGTTCACCGGCAACGATATGCCCGGCTTCCAGGCGGATACGGCGGTGACAGCGTTGCGCCAGGCGCTCGTCGTGGGTCACCAGCACCAGGGTGGCGCCGCGTTCCTGGTTGATTTCGAACAGCAGGTCGCTGATGTGTTCGCCGGTGTGGGTATCGAGGTTGCCGGTGGGTTCATCGGCAAACAGCACCGCAGGCTCGGCAGCAAAGGCGCGGGCAATCGCCACGCGCTGTTGCTCGCCGCCGGACAGCTGGCGCGGGGTGTGGGTCAGGCGTTTGCCCAGGCCCACCCGTTCGAGCAGGGCGCGGGCGCGCTGGCGAGCGTCGCGGTGGCCTTCGAGCTCCAGCGGCAGCATGACGTTTTCCAGGGCATTGAGGCTGTCCAGCAACTGGAACGACTGGAACACAAAGCCTACCTGCTCGGCCCGCACACGGGCGCGCTGGTCTTCGTCGAGGCTGTGCAACGGGTGGCCGGCGAGGGTGATTTGCCCAGTGCTGGGCAGGTCCAGGCCGGCGAGTAGGCCCAGCAGGGTGGATTTGCCTGAACCGGAGGTGCCGACGATAGCCAGGCTGTCGCCGCGTGCAAGGTCCAAGGAGAGGTCGTGAAGGATGGTCAGATCGCCTTCCGCGCTGGGAACCACTTTGCTAAGGTTCCGCGCAGTAAGAATGCTCGCAGTCATGGAGATTCCAATGCGTACATGGTGGGTAACCAGTGCCCTGGTCGTAATGCTCTGGGCACAAGGGGCGGTGGCAAGCACGGTGCTGGTGGTGGGCGATAGTATCAGCGCCGGTTTGGGCCTGGAAACCAGCCAGGGCTGGGTCAACCTGATGCAAAAGCGCCTCAAGGAGGGCGGTTTTGAGCAGACGGTGGTGAATGCATCCATCAGTGGCGACACCAGCGCAGGTGGCCTCGCGCGGCTACCGGCGCTGCTTGCAGAGCATAAGCCGAGCCTGGTGATCATCGAATTGGGCGGCAACGATGGCCTGCGCGGGCAGCCGCCGGCGCAATTGCAACAGAATCTTGCGTCGATGGTGGAACAGTCACAAAAGGCGGGGGCCAAGGTGCTGCTGTTGGGCATGCGCCTGCCGCCCAATTATGGCGAGCGCTACAACAAGGCCTTCGCCGCCGCGTTCAGCAACCTGGCGGCAGAGAAACAGGTGCCGCTGGTGCCGTTTTTCCTTGAAGGCGTGGGCGGTGTGCCGGCGCTGATGCAGGCCGATGGCATCCACCCGGCGGCGGGGGCGCAAGGCAAGCTGCTGGACAACGCCTGGCCGACCATCAAACCCTTGCTGTAAGGCCGAACACCGAGGTTTTTATCTGAGCCGACGAGGGTGCTTTTTTATGCGCCTTCTTTCGGCTAAGGTGGCGCCGTCCCCAGGAGCCTTCAATGCCGCGCCCCGCTTGGTCTTTACACGCTTACCAACTGATCGAACCAGACGAGCAGCTCGACCTGTTCGCCTGCCGTGAAGTGCGCGTGCACCTGGTGGCCCGGCAGCTGGAGCTAAGCGGCTATGCCGACCGCACCCTGTGCGGTGGTTTGCTGCCAGCCCAACCCAAATGGGTGAATCTGGGCAAACCGCAGTTGCGCGACAAACGCCTGTGCGCTGCCTGCTATGC
>JBCECW010000101.1:0-5779 GCA_039207785.1 Pseudomonas sp.
GCTTTGCTGTCGTGCTGCTCCTCTTCGGTGTTGGCGCGGCGTTTTTCCGGGTAGCTGTAGCTGAAAAAGTAACTGTGCGGGCCCACCTGCATGCGCAGGAACAGGGCGTAGAGCATGATCATCATGACGATGGTAAAGGCCGAGTAAGCCATCCACGAGGCTTCGGGAATAAACTCCGGCACCACCATGGAAATACCCATGGCAGTCAGGATCATCACGCTGTAGCTCTTGGCCGAGTCGTCGTTGTACGGCTGCTCGCCGTGCTTGATCCCGCCCATCAGCGCGGCCAGGCCGAGGATGCCGTTGAGATCGAGCATGACCGCCGAGTAGATGGTGTCGCGCACCAGGGTTGGCGAGGCTTCGTTGCTCATCATGATGGCCAGCACCACCACTTCCACCAGCACGGCGGCCAGGGTCAGGATCATGGTGCCATAGGGGTCGCCGACCCGATGGGCCAGCAGTTCGGCGTGGTGCGCCACGCGCATCGAGGCGCAAATGATCGCCCCCACCAACGCCAGCGCACCTATCAGCGCCACGCCTTGCCCGGAGTGCAGCAACAGGTGTTCAAGCGGGTAGGCAATGGCCACCGCCGCAATGGCGATCAGCAGCAGTTTTTCGTCTTTAAGGTGGGCAAGCATCGTCGGTAGCAGTCCATGGCAACAAAATGTTTCGGCAGCTTAAGCGTCGTTGGCAGCACTGCCAACCGCCAGCGACGTCGCCAGCAGAGAAGATTCTGTCTCACCGGTCAGCTAAACTGCGCGCCAGCATTTTTAAAAAGGTATTAACCCATGTACGACTGGCTCAATGCCTTGCCCAAGGCCGAACTGCATTTGCACTTGGAAGGCTCGCTGGAGCCGGAGTTGCTGTTCGCCCTGGCCGAACGCAACAGAATCGCCCTGCCCTGGAACGATGTCGACGCGCTGCGCAGTGCCTACGCCTTTAACAACCTGCAAGAGTTTCTCGACCTGTACTACCAGGGTGCCGATGTACTGCGCACCGAGCAGGACTTCTACGACCTGACCTGGGCCTACCTGCAGCGTTGCCACGCGCAGAACGTGATTCACACCGAACCCTTCTACGACCCGCAAACCCACACCGACCGTGGCATTCCCTTTGAAGTAGCGCTTAACGGCATCAGCGCCGCGCTGAAAGATGGCCGCGAGAAGCTGGGCGTCAACAGCGGGTTGATTCTGTCGTTCCTGCGCCACCTGTCCGAAGACGAGGCACAGAAAACCCTCGACCAAGCGCTACCGTTTCGCGATGCGTTTTTTGCCGTGGGTTTGGACAGCTCGGAAATGGGCCACCCGCCGAGCAAGTTCCAGCGCGTGTTCGACCGCGCCCGTGGCGAAGGCTTTCTCACCGTGGCCCACGCCGGCGAAGAAGGCCCGCCCGAGTACATCTGGGAAGCGCTGGATTTGCTCAAGATCAGCCGCATCGACCACGGCGTACGCGCCAGCGAAGACCCGCGCCTGATGCAGCGCATCATCGACGAACAGATCCCGCTCACCGTGTGCCCGCTGTCCAACACCAAGCTCTGCGTGTTCGAGCATATGGGCCAGCACAATATCCTCGACATGCTCGAGCAGGGCGTGAAAGTAACGGTGAACTCGGACGACCCGGCGTACTTCGGCGGCTATGTGACCGAGAACTTTATGGCCCTGCATGAACACCTGGGCATGACCCAGGACCAGGCCAAGCGCTTGGCGCAGAACAGCCTGGATGCGCGGTTGTTCAAGGGTTGATGGCGACCTGAAAACCGCCCCTCACCCTAACCCTCTCCCCGAGGGGAGAGGGAATTAAACTCCCCTCTCCCGCCAGCGGGAGAGGGGCTGGGGGTGAGGGCCAGCGATCTACGCCGCAGCCGCTGAGCGGCGCGAAAACACCAACCATTCCAACAGCGCAATCACCACCAGCGACATCCCCACCAGCGGGAACATCACCCCCAATGCCAGCATGATCACCACCGCGGTTTTCCACAGCGGCAGATCATGGCGCAGCGGCGGCACACCCAACTGGCCCTGCGGCCGACGCTTCCACCAGATCACCAGGCCACTGACCGAGCTAAGCAGCACCAGCAGGCACACCGCCAACATCAGCAGCTGGTTGGCCAGGCCAAACATCTTGCCTTCGTGCAGCATCACCCCGGCTTCGACGCTTTTGGCCACCAGGTTGTAGTGCTGCCAACGCACGTCGGCCAGCACCTGGCCGCTGTATTGGTCGATATGCAGGGTGGCGTCGTTGCGCGGATCGTCGGCAGAAATGGCGATGGTGTACACGCCTTCTTTTCCGGCCGGCAGGGTGATGCTGTAACCCGGCACCACGCCCTTGGCCTGAGCGATATCGACCACCTGTTGCAAGCCGATCTGCCCCGGCGCGGCTGGCGCCATGTCGGCCATCACATGGCCGTTGTGCGCAGCGTGTGGATCGACGGCGGGCGGGGTTGAAGCCGGCAGTGGAGTGTTTTCCACGGCCCAGGCCACGGTCTGTGATTCGGCGGTATTGAGGCTGCGGGTGTCAACGCCGGACTTGGGCAGGTCATTCCACATCACCGCCGGAAACTGGTTCCACACATCGGCGAATTTCTGCCCCCAGAAGCCGGTCCAGGTCATGCCGGTGAGCAGCATAAACAGCAGAAAGAGCGAGCCCCAGAAGCCGGTCACGGCATGGATATCGCGCCAGAACAAACGTCCGCGCGCCGACATGCGTGGCCACAGCACACCGGCGCCCCAACGCCCGCGCGGCCACCACAGGTACAGGCCGGACACCACCAGCACCACACCCCAGCCAGCCGCCAGTTCCACCAGGCGGTCACCCACGGTGCCCATCAGCAGCTCACCGTGAATGGCGCGAGCCAGGGCTTGCAGATTGTTCTGCGCATCCTGGCTGCCGAGCACGATGCCGCTGTAGGGGTCGATAAATACATTGAGCTTGCGCCCGGCCTCGCTCAGCACAAATTGCGCGCTGTGCTGGGCGTCCACCGGCGGCAGGTACTGGCTGACGCTGGCCTGTGGATAGGCCTGCTGCACCCGCGCCAGTTGTTGCTCGGCGCTGAGCAGTTGGCCAATCGGCTTGGCCTGCAGCAGGTCGGCGTACATCAGGTTGTCGAGCTGTGGTTTGAACAGATAGATGATGCCGGTCAGCGCCAGCATGACCATAAAGGGAATCACAAACAGACCGGCATAGAAGTGCCAGCGCCAGGCCTGGTTGTAGAACGACACAGGAGCGTTTTTCATCACGGTGCTCCGGCGTTTCAGTTTTTATGTTGGGACATATCGTGGGCAGCGGGCGGTGCTTCTTTCTGCACGGCCACTTGCACGGTCACGGCACCGGCTTTTTCGAAATGCAGGGTCAATGGAAACCGCTCGCCGTCCTTGCCCTGCTGTTTCAGGTTGAACAGCATCACGTGGTAGGCCATGGGCGCGAACGTGGCTTCGCCACCCGCCGGCACGGTGACGAACTGCACCTGCTGCATTTTCATCAGGCCGTTCTGGTCGACATGCTCGTGCATTTCCGCCTTGCCGGCAGCTGGGGTGTCTACCGACAGCAAACGGTCGGCACTGGCGCCTTTGTTATGCACCACGAAATACACCGCGGCGGTGGGTGCGGTGGGCGGCATTTCACGGGACCACGGGTGGTCGATATGCAACTCGCCCACTTCATATTCGTGGGCGCTGGCCACCAGCGAGGTGCACAGCAGGGCGCTAAGGATCAGGGATTTGAACAGGGTCATGACAGCCTCCGAAAAATAGAAAACACACAGGTACAGCAGCACACCTGGGTGTTAGCACGGAGAGGCACGGGGGTTGGCCGAGGGCCAGGAGTAACGCGGCGGGGCCTTGCTGCGAGGCTCCCAGGCGGGCAGCCGATCACGGCGTGCCGGCAGCAGCCAGCTCAGGCAAAACAGCAGGGCCAGACCCAGGCCCACGGCACCGCAGAGCGGGCAATTGAATGGGGTGGTGGTGCTGGCGTCGTTGATCGAGCCTGAGCCCGAATCCAGGGTGGGGCCGGCGCTGTTGTCCGCCGAGCAGAAGGCACCGCCAAAACCGTTCAGGCTCAAGCCGAGCATCTGGCCATGGCCAATACCGCAAGCGAGCACATTGAATAGCACGCTGAAGTACAGCAGCCAGGCCATCAATGAACGATTGGTGAGGGACGGTTTCATGGCCGCGACTCTACCACCGCGCAACGCGATGGCAAGGTCCGCTTTGCCGCATCGCCCTGGTAAGCAGAACGCTTAGTTGCCCCAGGGTTTGCCGGCCAGCAGCTGGCTACAACGCTCTTGGATAAATTCACGCAGCAGGTACACCGTTTTGCTCAGTTGGGCGCGATGGGTGCAGATTAGGTTAAGCGCTGCCGGCTCGCCACGTAGCTCAGGCAATAACACTTTGAGGCGTCCAGCCTGCACATCCGCGGCCACGTCGAGCCAGGATTTGTACATCACCCCACGCCCGGCCACGCCCCAGCGCCGCACCACATCGGCGTCATCGCTGACCTGGTTGCCGCCCACCGTGACACTGAGTTCGCGCTTGCCGTCGATAAAGCGCCAGCGCTCATGCAGGCGGCCACCGAGCATATAAAGCAGGCAATTGTGCTGGGCCAGCTGGTCGATGCGCTGCGGCTCGCCGTGTTGTTGCAGGTAGGCCGGCGCGGCGCACAGCACACGGCGGTTGCTGGGTGCCACGGGTAGCGCCACCAGGCTGGAATCTTCCGGGGCGCCGTAGCGAATGGCGATATCCACCGGCTGGCGAAACAGGTCGACGTTGCGGTCGCCCAGCAGCAGGCGCACATGCAGCAGCGGGTGTTCTTGCTGGAATTCATCGAGCCAGGGCAGCAGCACATTGCGGCCGAAATCCGACGGCGCAGAAATCTGCAGCACCCCACTAATGTCTACCTTTCGCCCGGCCAATTGCTGCTGGGCATCGTCTAGGCTTTGCAGGGCCGCGCGGGCATAACCAAGAAACTGCTCGCCCTCGGGCGTTAGCCGCAAGCTGCGGGTGGAACGGGCGAACAAGCGCACTTCCAGTTGCTGCTCCAGGCGCTTGAGCGCGGCGCTGGCCACCGCCGGGGATACATCCAGGTCACGGGCCGCCGCCGACAGGCTACCCAGGTCGGCGGTACGTACAACGATTTGCAGGTCATCCAGGCGCAGCATGGTCCGGGTCCTTCGCAGGCGATTATCAACTCATGGTTGAAAGAGCCTCAGCTTTTACCCTGTTTTTCCCGTTGGCTAAATAGCCGACCATGCAGCCCGTCCCTTGCCTATCCCTATTTCGGAGTCATCAGCATGAAAGCCATTGCCTACTACCAACCGCTGGCCATTGATAACGAAGCCGCGCTGCAAGATATCGAACTGCCCGTGCCTACCCCGCTGCCCCGCGACCTGCTGGTGGAAGTGCGGGCGATTTCGGTCAACCCGGTGGATACCAAGATTCGCAAGAACGTCGCCCCGGAAAACGGCGCGCCCAAGGTATTGGGCTGGGACGTGGCCGGGGTGGTGACCGCCGTGGGCAGCGAGGTCAGCCTGTTCAAGGTCGGCGACAAGGTGTTTTACGCCGGGGCCCTGAACCGCGCCGGGGCCAATAGCGAGCTGCATGTGGTGGACGAACGTATCGTTGGCCATATGCCCAAGCACCTCAGCTTTACCCAGAGCGCCGCCCTGCCGCTGACCGCCATCACCGCCTGGGAATTGCTCTTCGAACGCCTGCAAGTGCCACAGGGCAAGAGCGGTAAGCAGCACAGCCTGCTGATCGTCGGCGCCGCCGGTGGCGTAGGCTCGATC
>JBCECW010000101.1:5789-9407 GCA_039207785.1 Pseudomonas sp.
ATCCTGGTGCAGTTGGCCCGCCAGCTCACGGATCTCACCGTTATTGGCACCGCGTCCCGTGCAGAAACCCAGGACTGGGTACGCGAGCTCGGCGCCCACCATGTGATCGACCACAGCAAGCCGCTGGCCGAAGAACTCAAGCGTATCGGCGTGGGCCACGTCACCCATGTGGCCAGCCTGACCAACACCGACCAGCACCTGGACCAACTGGTGGAAGCCTTGGCGCCACAGGGCAAGCTGGCGCTGATCGACGATCCGAAAAGCCTTGATGTGAGCAAGCTCAAGCGCAAGAGCCTGTCGCTGCACTGGGAATTTATGTACACCCGCTCGCTGTACGAGACGGCCGATATGATCGAGCAGCACCGCCTGCTCAATAAGGTCGCCGAGTTGATTGATGCCGGCACCCTGCGCACCACCGTCGGCGAACACTTTGGCAGCATCAACGCCACGAACCTGCGCCGCGCCCACGCGCTGCTGGAAAGCGGCAAGGCCAAGGGCAAGATTGTGCTCGAAAGTTTTTAATCGGTGCCTTCGCGAGCAAGCTCGCTCCTACGGATTGTGCGGTCCGTAGGAGCGAGCTTGCTCGCGAAGCTTTTGGGCCCAACGACCGTGTGTCGCTTGGCGGGTAACGGTCAACGAAAATTCACGGACGGTAACTAAACTGCAACTTCCTCGACTTTTTCCACCAGCAGGAGGCAGGCATGAAAATTCTCGTTCGTACACTTTCCACGCCGCAGGGCCCGCTTTGGCAAGTTCGCATGGACCAACATGCCGTGAGTTTTCGCACTGAGGCGCAAGCCCGCGACTTTGTGAGTACCCTGGAAGCCCGCCTCAACGCTCCCCACCACTTACCCCAACTCGAACAACGCGCCGCCGGGTAGCCGTTACAACACGCCGAACGGCACGTTCTTGGCGCTCCGCGCGGTCACCTGCGCCAACACCACCGCAATCACGCCACAGACGCCAATCACCAGTGCCATCGGCATGGCCGTGCCGTCGTGCAGCACACCCACCAGGCTGGCTGCCGCCGCTGCCACGGTAAATTGCAGGCAACCCAGCAAGGCCGAGGCGCTGCCGGCATGGCTACCCTGCCCGGCCATGGCACACGCCGAGGCATTGGGAATGATGCAGCCCAGGCTGGCGATAAAGCAGAACAGCGGCAGCATCAACGGCAACAGATGGCTGGGCTTGAACGCCGTAACGGCCAGCAGCAACCCAGCGAACAGCAGATACAGCCAGATAATGCGCACCAGCCAGTAGCCCGGCCCGTGGTGCCGCAATAGCCGCGCATTGATTTGCGCGGTCAGGATAAAGCCCGCCGCATTGCCACCGAACAGCCAGCCGTAATGCTCGGGCGGCACGCCATACAGCTGGATAAACACAAACGGCGAACCGGCGATATAGGCAAACATACCGGCCATGGCCACGCCGCCCGTGAGCGCATGGCCCATAAACTGGCCGTCACCCAGCAGCCGCCAATATTGGCCAAAGGCGCCGCGCAGTGGCGGGCGTGGACCGGCGGGAATGGTTTCCGGCAACCACAGCGCTACACCCAGCAGGCACAACACGCTAAAGCCGGTGAGGCAGTAGAAGATCGACTGCCAGCCAAACAGATTGAGCAGCACGCCGCCGCCAAACGGCGCCAGGATCGGCGCCACACCCATCACCAGCATCAGCTGCGAAAATGCCTTGGCCGAGGCCAGTGGGTCGCACAGATCGCGAATCACCGCGCGGGAAATCACCATGCCGGCGCACCCGCCTAGCGCTTGCACAAAACGCGCGCCAATCAGCCATTCCAGGCTGGGCGCCATGGCGCAGGCGAATGAGGCCAGGGTAAACAGCACCACGCCGATTAGCAGTGGCATGCGCCGGCCAAAGCGGTCGGTCAGTGGGCCATACACCAGTTGGCCGATGGCCAGGCCGCTGAAATAGGCCGCCAGGGTCAGCTGGATATGCTCGACATCGGTGCCAAAGGCCTGGGCCAGGGTCGGAAAGCTGGGCAGATAGAAGTCGATGGCCAATGGGCCAAAGGCGCTCAGGGCGCCGAGGATCAGCAAGATACGTAGGTTCATCAGCGGTCCGACAACGGATAAAAACGCGGACGGCGATCGTACACCAATAGCCCGCTAACGATCTCCATTACCCCCTCTCCCGCTAAGGCGGCCGGCTAGGTGGAGAGGGTTGGGGTGAGGGCAGCGATGGTCGCTCCAGCTCAAGACTCTGGCTCCCCGCCTGCGTGGCGGTCCGCCGATGCGGGATGACGGAGGTTTGCTGATCTACCCCTGTTCCACCTGCGGCTTGGGTTTTTCCTCTTTGTTTTTGCTCATCCGCGCCGAGGCACTTTCCACCAGCAGGTAGAACATCGGAATCATAAAGGTGGCCAGCACCGTGGCCGCCAGCATGCCGCCGATCACCCCGGTACCAATCGAGTGCCGGCTGGCCGAACCGGCGCCGGTACTGATGGCCAACGGCACGCAACCGAGGATAAAGGCCAGCGAGGTCATCACGATCGGACGGAAGCGCAGCTTGGCCGCCTCCAGTGCCGAGTCGTAGATGCTCATGCCTTCCTGGCGGCAAAGCACGGCGAACTCGACGATCAGGATGGCGTTTTTCGCCGCCAGGCCGATCAGCGTCACCAGGCCCACCTGGAAATACACGTCGTTCTGGATGCCGCGCAGCCACACCGCGAGAATCGCGCCGAATACCGCAAACGGCACCGCCGTCACCACCGCCAATGGCAGCGTCCAGCGTTCGTACTGGGCGGCCAGGATCAGAAACACCATCACCAGGCCAAAGATAAACGCCGTACTGCCCGAACCTTGCGAGGCCAGTTCCTGGTAGGCCTGGCCGATCCAGCCCAGGGTGTAGTCGCCGCCCAGGGTTTCGTCCGCCACTTCCTGCATGGCCGCCAGCGCCTGCCCCGAGCTATAGCCGGGCGCCGGGCCACCGAGCACCTTGGCCGCCGGGTAGACGTTAAAGCGCGCATAGCTGTCCGGGCCGAGAATGCGCCGCACGCTGACCAGCGAGGACAGCGGAATCAGCTCGGAGGTCGCCGTAGAGCGCACATACACCTGGCTCAGGTCTTCGGGTTTGCGGCGGAACTCGGCTTCGGCCTGCAAGCTCACCTGCCAGGTGCGCCCGTACAGAGTGAAGTCGTTGACGTAGTAACTGCCGAAGGTGGTTTGCATGGCGGTAAATACATCGTTCACCGCCACCCCCAGGGCGCGCGCCTTGGTGCGGTCGAGGTCGATGTAGTACTGCGGCACATCGGCGTTGAAGGTGGTGTTGACCCCCGCCAGCTCCGGCCGCTTGGCCGCCGCAGCCATGAATTTGTGCACGATCTCTTCCAGCTGCGCGCTGCTGCCGCCGCTGCGGTCCTGGATATAGGCCTCGAAACCGCCGGTGGTACTCATGCCGGTAATCGGCGGCGGGTTGAACGACATCACCAGGCCATCCTTCTGCGCCGCGCCCATGCCCATGAATTCGCGCGTCAGGTTGCGCGCATCGAGTTCGTCGGTGGTGCGCTCGCTCCAGTCCTTGAGCGGCACGAAGGACACCCCGGCATTGCTGCGCACGCCGAAGGTGAGCACGTCGAAACCGGCGAAGGTCACCACGTCC
>JBCECW010000102.1:0-345 GCA_039207785.1 Pseudomonas sp.
TTTGGCACCCCTCGCCCGCTTGCGGGAGAGGGGCTGGGGGTGAGGGCAACGGTTTAACGCAACCGCTCAAGCATCTGGTAGTACCACATCCCCACCGCCAACATCTGGTTGCCCGCCCACTCACCAAACGGCAGGCGGATATGGCTGACGCCGGCAAAGGTATCGAACTTCTCCATGGAGCCCGTTACCGCATTAGCCATGATCTCGCCAACAATATGGGTGGTCGCCACGCCGTGCCCCGAGTAGCCCTGGGCATACCAGACGTTTTTCGACAGCTTGCCCAGCTGCGGAATGCGGTTGATGACGATGCCCATCATGCCGCTCCACTGGAACTCGATTTCCACG
>JBCECW010000102.1:355-2483 GCA_039207785.1 Pseudomonas sp.
GGTGTGTTCGATGGCCGGCCGCAGCTCGCCAGCGATATCGCGGGAATCACGCCCGGAGTAGTTGGCGCCACCGCCAAACAGCAGGCGCTTGTCAGCGGTCATGCGGTAGTAATCCAGCACAAAACGGCAGTCGTAGACCGCCAGGTCCTGCGGGTTGAGCTTGGCCGCCACCTCTTCGCCCAAAGGCTTGGTCACGACAATGCCGCCAGAGGCCGGGAAGATCATGCCGGCCATCTTGCGTTTTTCCAGGCGGTGGTAGGCGTTGCCGGCCAGGATGACTGAGTTGGCCACCACGCGCCCATGCTCGGTGACCACCACCGGTACGTCGCTATGGATGATGTCCACCACCGGTGACTCTTCGAACACCAGCGCGCCAAGGCTTTCGGCGGCGCGCACTTCACCCCGGCACAAGTTCAGCGAGTGCAGGTGCATATTGCGCTTGTTATGCAGCGCGCCGTGGTAGATACCGGTTTCCAGCAGGCTGGGCATTTCGGCGGCGCTGACCATCCGCACGTCATCGCCCATGCCACGGCGTACCGCTTCGTCGTAGTTGGCCTTTAGCCCTTCCATATGGCTGGGCTTGTACGCGGCATGCAGATGGCCGTGCTTGAGGTCGCACTGGATGTTGTATTTCTCCACGCGCTTTTTGATGATTTCGTGGCCGCGCCAGCGCAGGTTCCAGATGAAATCATCGACGTCATCACCCAACTTGGCGCGCATCTGTTTGCGCATGGCTTCATCGCCCGACAGGCTGCCGGTCACCTGCCCACCGTTGCGGCCGGTGGCGCCCCAGCCAATTTTCTTGGCCTCGATAATCGCCACTTTCAGGCCGCGCTCGGCCAGTTCAAGGGCCGTGGACACCCCGGTAAAGCCGCCGCCGATAATGGCCACGTCCACCCGTACCTCGCCCTCCAGGCGCGGGTAGCTGGTTTCTTCGTTGAGCGTGGCGGTGTAGTAGGAATTGCTGCGTTGCGAAGTCATAACGGTCATCCCAAACGGATCTTTCTGCCCGTAGGAGCCAGCTTGCTGGCGAAGCGTTACATCAAGCGCTTCGCCAGCAAGCTGGCTGCTACAAAAATTGTCAGGCCTGTTGCAGGTACCAGCGCCAGTCTTGCTCGCCGACCTCGCCCATAAACTGGCGGTACTCGGCGTTTTTCACCGCGAGGAATACTCGCAAAAAGTCCTCGCCCAAGGCATCGCGGGCCCACGCGGATTTTTCCAGGGCACGCAGGGTGGTCAGCCAATCGGTGGGCAATACCTCGGTAGCCTGGGCATAGCCGTTGCCTTCAATCGGCGCACCCGGGTCGAGCTGCTCGCGAATACCACGGTGAATGCCGGCCAGTATCGCCGCTGCCGCGAGATACGGGTTGGCATCGGCGCCGCAGATACGGTGTTCGATATGCCGGCTATTGGCCGGGCCGCCCGGTACACGCAGGCTGACGGTGCGGTTGTCGACACCCCAGGTCGGCGCCAGCGGCGCATAGCTATTGGCCTGGAAGCGCCGGTAGGAGTTGGCATTCGGGCAGAAGAACAGCAACGAATCCAGCAGTGTCGACAACATGCCACCCACCGCCTGTTTCAGCAGCGGCGTGCCTTCCGGCGCTTCACTGGCGAACAGGTTATTGCCGGCCTTGTCGGCCAGGCTGACGTGCATATGCATACCGGTGCCGGCGATATGGTCGAAGGGTTTGGCCATAAAGCAGGCGGTCATCCCGTGCTTGTGCGCCACGCCTTTGACCAGGCGCTTGTAGCGCACCGCCTCGTCCATGGCCTGCAGGGCGCACGTGCGGTGTTCCAGGGTGATTTCCACCTGGCCGGGGGCGTACTCGGAGATGGCTGTGCGCGCCGGGATACCCTGGGCTTTGCAGGCGGCATACAGGTCGGCGAGAAACGGCTCGATCTGTTCCAGCTCGCGCAGGCCATAGACCTGGGTGCTGCGCGGGCGACCGCCATCGGCATCCAGCGCGGGCTGCGGACGGCCTTGGGCATCGCGCTTCTGGTCGAGCAGATAGAACTCCAGCTCGGCGGCCATCACCGGGTAATAGCCGTCGGCTTGCAGTTCGTTGATGACTTTTTCCAGCAGGCGGCGCGGGTCGGCAATCGCTGCCGGCATGCCCTCCTCGCCATG
>JBCECW010000102.1:2493-7236 GCA_039207785.1 Pseudomonas sp.
CACAGCGGCGGTGGGCATCTGCCGCCACGGTAGGCGGGTCAGGCTACCGGCGATTGGGTAGGCACGGCAGTCGATATCGCCCACATCCCATACCAGCCCGGAGTTTTCCACGTCATCGCCATTGATGGTCAAACCGAGAATGGTGCTAGGCAGCGGGCGCCCGCTTTCGTAGACGGCTAGCAGCTCATCGCGGTGCAGCAGCTTGCCGCGCGGCACGCCGTTGTTGTCGATGATAAATAGCTCGATGGCTTCGATATCAGGGTTCTGTTCAAGGAAATTCAGCGCATCTTCGGGCTTGGCAAAGCTCATGGGGTTCTCTCTTCTTGGCGCCCGCTGGCAAGGCAGTGGGCAGGCAGCCGCACACGGACCAACTGCCCACTGGGCGTCGGTGCATTGAGGTGAAACGGCTATGCAGAATTCGTGCAGGTGCACGTGACGGGGCTGGGCCCGTTAGAGAGAAGCGCCATCTGGCGGACGTGCATGGCGGCAGTGCCACAATGCCCAGAAAGCCAGTTCGATGGGGAGCGAAGTGCGCAAAAGAAATGCTCTGTAATCAGATGCTTGGCAGAGTCACACAAGGCTGACGCTGGCTTAAATTCAATTCTGACTACGTTTAGATGGGCGTTAGGTAAACATTGGTGCGCACGAAACCTCACGCGGCCCTCGTAGGGTGCGCTGCGCGCACCAAGCGATCTCGGCCTTACGGCAAATCCGCACGTTCTTCGATACGGTCGGCTTCGAACAGGTTTTCCAGCTCGGCACGCGCTTCACGGGCGGTCTGGATCACCGCAGCGGCATCGTTATAGACCAGATGCTGTTGGCGCAGCACCTCCTCGTCGTGCTGTTTGAAGCGGCGAATACGGGCATTGGCCTGGTCGCTGCTCAGGCCCAGTTCCAGCAGGATCAGGCGCCCCATTTCCAGGCTGGAATGGAAGGTCTCGCGCACTGCCGTAGCCTCCAGGTCCATCAAATGGTGCACATGCTGGCGGTTACGGGCGCGGGCGATCACCTTGATATGCGGATACAGCTTGCGCACCAGGCGCGCGGTTTCGATATTGGTGTCCGGGTTATCGGTTGCGACGATAAACAGCTCGGCCTTATCGACATGGGCGGCATGCAGAATCTCCGGGCGCAGCGGGTCGCCATAGAAAATCGACATACTGCCCAGCTTGCGTTGCTGCTCGATGCTTTCCACCGAGGTGTCCAGCGCCACAAACGGCACCCGTTGCGCGCGCAGTACCCGGGCGACGATCTGGCCCATGCGCCCCATACCGGCAATCACCACCCGCGGCGCGTCGGCATTGAACTGGCGGTACTCTTCCGGTGGCTCGCGCTCGGCCACCGGCTGCGGCTTGAACAGTGCGCCAATGGCCAACAGTAACAGCGGCGTCAGCGCCATCGACAAGGTGATCGACAACACCACCAGGCCCAGCAGGCGATCACTGAACAGCCCGTGCTGGTGCGCCATCTTGAACACCACAAAAGCGAATTCGCCGCCCGAAGCCAGCACCACGGCCAGCGCCAGCGCGGCGCGGTGGTCCAACTCGCCCAGCCAGCGGCCGATGGCAAACAGCAGCGGCAACTTGGCGCAGACCAGGATCAGGGTAAAGCCGAGCACCACCCAGGGCTCGCCCAGCAGCAAGGCAAAGTCAGCGGTCATGCCCACGCTGATAAAAAATAGCCCCAGCAGCAGGCCTTTGAAGGGTTCGATCTGCGCTTCCAGTTCATGCCGGTATTCCGAGTCGGCCAGCAGCAAGCCCGCAAGGAAAGCGCCCAGGGCCATGGACACACCGGCCAGCTCCATCAGCCAGGCCGTGCCCAGGACCACCAGCAGCGCGGTGGCGGTCGACACTTCGCGCAGCCCGGTCTTGGCCACCACGCGGAATATGGGCCGCAGCAGATAGCGCCCACCGGTGACGACAATGGCAATGCTGATGATGATTTTCGCCAGTTGCCCCACTTCATCGCCGGCCGAGGTGCCCTGGTGGGCGCTGCCCAGCATGGGAATCAGGGCAATCAGCGGAATGGCGGCGATGTCCTGGAACAGCAAGATGGCAAAGGCCAGGCGGCCGTGGGGTTTGGTCAGCTCCTTGCGCTCGGCGAGGATCTGCAAGCCAAAGGCGGTGGACGACAGCGCCAGCCCCAGGCCAAGGATCACCGCGCTGTTCCAGGGCTGGTCGAACATGCTGTAGGCGATGCTGCCGATCAGCAGGCCGCAGACCAGCACCTGGGCCAGGCCGACGCCAAATACCGACTTACGCATCACCCACAGGCGCCGGGGTGAGAGTTCCAGGCCGATGATAAACAGCAGGAGCACCACGCCCAGCTCGGAAATCTGCGCCACGCTCTGCGGGTCGCCGATCAGGCCCAGCACCGAAGGGCCAATCAGCACGCCAGCGAGCAGATAGCCCAATACCGAGCCCAGTTGCAGGCGCTTGGCCAGCGGCACCACCAGCACGGCCGCCAGGAGAAACACCACCCCCGACTGCAGAAAATTATCGCCGTGTTCCATGCCTGTACTCCGTTGGCGTTTCGTTGGCCGGGGATTATCGGCAAAAACGCCGGTGGGTGCATGGTGGCATGTGCGCACAGGGGCGTTAACGCCGTACCCGATCTCGTAGGAGCCAGCTTGCTGGCGAAGCTTTTAGATCGAGAGCTTCGCCAGCAAGCTGGCTCCTACGGGTTGGAGATTGGGTTTAGTGCTCCATAAAAAAACCCGGCCTAAGCCGGGTTTTTCAAAGCGTCAGCCAGCTTATTTAGCCTGGGCTTCCACTTCTGCTTCTACGCGACGGTTAACCGCGCGGCCCGCTTCGGTAGCGTTATCCGCAACCGGTTTGGACTCGCCGTAGCCAACGGCGTTAACACGCTCGCCACCTACACCGTACTGGTTGACCAGCACTTCACGCACGGCGTTGGCACGACGCTCGGAGAGTTTCTGGTTGTAGGCGTCAGTACCCACGGAGTCGGTATGACCTTCAACAGTGGTGGAGGTGTCTGGGTATTGCTTCATAAAGTCAGCCAGGTTTTTGATATCGCCATAGCTTTCTTCTTTGACTTTCGACTTGTCGAAGTCGAATTTCACGTCCAGTTCAACGCGCACAACTTCGGCAACGGCTGGGCAGCCATCGGCGTCAACGGTCACGTTTGGCGCGGTATCCGGGCACTTGTCGACGTTGTCGCAAACGCCATCGTTATCGCTGTCGGAGCACACTTCCGGCGCTGGGGCTGGAGCCGGCTCAGCGGCTTTCTTGCCACCGCCGAAGTTCACACCGATACCGACGCTTGGCGCCCACTCGGTGTCGCCCTGGTCGATGTTGTACTGGGCTTCAACGCCGGCACGGGCGTAGAAGTTCTCGGTGAAATAGAGTTTGGCGCCGCCGCCGACATTGGCGAAGGTGGAGCGGTTACGACCACCGGCGTTCTGGCCAATGCTCTGGTCGGAGAAACCGGCCGAGACGTAAGGGCGCAGGGTGTCGCCCGGGGCATTGAAGTGGAACAGCGCGTCGAGCGCGGTGTTGGCACCCTTGATGTTGCGGCCGTTATCGGCCACGGCATTGTGTACTTCGTCGTAGGCCAGTCGCAGCTCTACGTCGTCAGTCAGAAAGTAGCCAATCGAGCCACCAAACAGGTTGCCGTCGTTTTTGAAGTCACGCTGGCTGTCGAAGTATTCCTTTTTGGCAAAGCCTTCGATCTCTACCGCACCTTGGCCTTGAGCCAACGCTTGGAACGAGCTGGCGGCGATCAGCGAGCCGATTACAACGCCTAAGGTGTTTTGCAGTTTCATCCGTAAATTCCCCATATAGATTGTGCGCAGATTAACGATGCGATTAATCGACAAGGACAACGTAGTAGAGAAAATCCACTGTCGCGAACCTTGCCAACTAAATATTTCCGGGCTGGCACTGCGCCAGCCGTGGCCTCTAGCTTGCTCAACTGAGATAGCGGCGCTTTCGATCTGGTTCAACAAATATTCAGAAATGTGAAAAAAACGTGAATTGCCTGCCCGTGCAACCCAATCTCCACACCTAAGCTAATAACCAAATAGTATTTATTTTTAAATTCTTAGAACCATTATTCTCTGCTTCACCGGACCACCGGACCGCTGTTCTTCATCTATCTACGTCCAGTGGTCCGCCCGCTCGTCCCTGCGCTGCGGAGCCCGTTGCGGCCACCAAAAATGAACACGCTCACCCCGCTCCGCCTGCTGGCAGCCTTGGCCTTTAGTGGCTTTGCCATCAGCACCCAAGCCGCCGACTTCACCGTTGCCTACCAGACCACCGTCGACCCGGCCAAGGTGGCCCAGGCCGATGGCGCCTATGAAAAGGCCAGCAAGAGCAAGATCGACTGGCGCAAATTCGACAGCGGCGCCGAAGTGATTACCGCCGTGGCCTCGGGCGATGTGCAGATCGGCTATGTCGGTTCCAGCCCATTGGCGGCGGCTGCCACCCGCCAGTTGCCGGTACAGACCTTTTTGATCGCCACCCAGATCGGCGCCGCCGAAGCCCTGGTGGCCCGTAACGGCGCCGGGATCAATTCGCCGCAAGACCTGGTTGGCAAGAAAGTCGCCGTGCCGTTCGTATCCACCGGCCACTACAGCCTGCTGGCCGCGCTCAAGCACTGGAACATCGACCCGAAGAAAGTTGAAATCATCAACCTGGCCCCGCCAGCCATCATTGCCGCCTGGCAGCGTGGCGATATCGACGCCACCTACGTCTGGGACCCCGCCCTGGGCAAGGCCAAGGA
>JBCECW010000102.1:7246-9397 GCA_039207785.1 Pseudomonas sp.
CAAAGTGCTCATCACCTCCGGTGAACTGAGCAAACTCGGCGCGCCAACCTTCGATGCCTGGATCGTGCGCCAGGACTTCGCCGCCAAGCACCCGGAAATTGTCAGCGCCTTCGCCAAAGTGACCCTGGACGCCTACGCCGACTACCGCAAAGACCCGCAAGCCTGGCTGGCCGACAAGGCCAATATCGCCAAGGTGGTGAAACTCTCCGGCGCCAAGGCCGAAGACATTCCCCTGCTGCTGCAAGGCAACGTGTTCCCGCTGGCGGCTGACCAGGTGACCGCCCTCGGCGCGCCGACCACCCAGGCCATCACCGACACCGCCGGCTTCCTCAAGGAGCAAGGCAAGGTCGACGCGGTACTGCCGGACTACTCGCCCTATGTAAGCGCCCGCTTCATCAAAAACTAAGCATCCAGAACTGAGCAACCCCTTGAAGCACCCTGGCGGCGGATCCCGCCAGGGTTCACCTGTTGGAGCACCACCATGAGCCTGAAATTTCCCCGCCGCCTGCTCGCTACCCTGCTGGTCGCCGGCCTGAGTGTTTCTGCCCAGGCCGAAAGCATCATCATTGGCTACCAGACCGGTATCGACCCCAGCAAAGTGCCGCAAGCCAATGGCGGTTACGAAAAAGCCATCGGTGAAAAGCTCGACTGGCGCCGTTTTAACAGTGGTGCCGAAGTGGTCACCGCGATTGCTTCGGGCGATGTACAAATCGGCAACCTCGGCTCCAGCCCGCTGGCCGCTGCCGCTACCCGTGGCCTGCCAATCGTGACCTTTGTGGTCGCCGCGCAAATCAACTCGGCCGAAGCCCTGGTGGTGCGCAACGGCAGCAAGATTGAAAAACCGGCGGATCTGGTGGGTAAAACCATCGCCACCCCGTTTGTCTCCACCTCTCACTACAGCCTGCTGGGCGCGCTCAAGCATTGGAATATCGAGCCCGGCAAGGTCAAGGTGGTCAACCTCAACCCGGCGCAGATCACCGCAGCCTGGAAGCGTGGCGATATCGACGGCGCCTTTGTCTGGTCGCCAGCGCTCGGCGAAATCAAGAAAGACGGCAAGGTGCTGACCGACGCTGCCGAAGTCGGTACCTGGGGCGCACCGACCTTCGAGGTGTGGGTAGCGCGTAAAGACTTCGCCGAGAAACACCCGGAAGTGTTGGCCCAGTTCGCCAAGGTCAGCATCGATGCCTACACCGCCTATAACGCCAACAAGGCGGCCTGGACCGCCGACTCGGCGCAGGTAAAGGAAATCGCCCGCCAGACCGGCGCCAACGCTGCAGACGTGCCTGAACTGCTGGCTGGCTCCACCTTCCCGGAAAGCGCCGAGCAGAAAACCCTGCTGAACGGCCAGACCGCCAAGGACATTGCCGCCACTGCGGTATTCCTCAAGGAACAAGGCAAGGCCGATGGCGTGCTGGCGGATTACTCGCCTTACGTCAGCAGCAAATACGTTCAGTAATCGTGGGCGCAGCCCCTGGATCCCCGCTTTCGCGGGGACGACGGAGGTAGCGGCACAAAGCACCGTCATCCCCGCGTAGGCGGGGATCCAGATTTTTGGACCCAAGCGAGACACCCAAAATGGCCTTACTAGAACTGGAGCGCATCAGCGCACAGTACCCGGGCACCACAGCACCGGTACTGGCCGATATTTCCCTGTCCCTGGGCCCACAGCAATTGCTGGTGGCCCTGGGCCCATCCGGCAGCGGCAAAACCTCGCTGCTTAACCTGATTGCCGGTTTTGTTGCCCCCAGCAGCGGCCGTATCACCCTCGACGGCGTGCCGGTGCAAGGCCCGAGCGCCGAGCGCGGCGTGGTGTTCCAGGACGACGCCCTGCTGCCCTGGCAAAACGTGCTGGATAACGTTGCCTTCGGCCTGCAACTGGCCGGCGTCGACCGCCCGCAGCGCGAAGCCAAGGCCCGCGAAATGCTCGCCCTGGTCGACCTCGCCGGTTTTGAGACACGCCAGGTGTGGCAACTCTCCGGCGGCCAGAAACAACGTGTAGGCCTGGCCCGCGCATTGGCCGCCGATCCTCGTGTTTTGTTGATGGATGAACCCTTCGGCGCCCTCGACGCCTTTACCCGCGAACAGATGCAGGAACTGCTGTTGCAGGTGTGGCAACGCAGCGCCAAGCCGGTGTTTCTGATTACCCACGAC
>JBCECW010000103.1:0-9393 GCA_039207785.1 Pseudomonas sp.
GCCGACCCAGGCACCGGCCGACAACCCACTGCCGAAAACCCTGGCCCAGGCCGTATTGATCGCCGAAGCGCTGCAAGCGCACGGCGGCCCGACGGAAGAAGCCAAGGAGTCGCTGCACGGGCCGTTGGTGGAAGAGCTGGACCTGGACAAGGTGTTCGACGCCTTGCCAGCGGTATTGGAAGCCGACAAGGCTTTTCCCGTGTTGCTCGGTTAAAAAGGTTGGTGCGCGGAGCACACCCTACGACGGTCCCGTAGGGTGCGCTCCGCGCACCAAGCGATTTACGGGATTTGAGGCAGGCGACATCTTTGTACCTCCCACCACGTCGGCAACAACCGCCGCACCGCCGCTTGGCTAAAGCGGTCATCCATCAGATACACCACCCCTGAATCCTGCTGCGTGCGGATCACCCGCCCGGCGGCTTGCACGACTTTTTGCAGGCCGGGGTAGAGGTAGGTGTAGTCATAGCCACTGCCGAACATGCTCTGCATGCGTTGCTTGATCTGTTCGTTGATCGGGTTGATCTGCGGCAGCCCGAGGGTGGCGATAAAGGCGCCGATCAGGCGGTTGCCGGGCAGGTCGATACCTTCGCCAAAGGCGCCGCCCAGCACGGCAAAGCCAATGCCCTGGCCATGCTCGTGAAAGCGCTCGAGAAAGTGCTGGCGCTCGGCTTCATCCATCTGCCGCGATTGCACCCAGATCGGCACCAACGGGTGCGCGGCGACAAACTGGTCGCGCACCTGTTCCAGGTAGGCATAGCTGCTGAAAAACGCCAGGTAGTTGCCGGGCCGCTCCTTGAACTGCCGGGCCATTAGCGCAGTGATTGGCGCCAGGGAGCGTTCGCGGTCGACATAGCGGGTAGACAGGTTGCTGACCGCCTGCACCTGCAGTTGCTCGGCCAGGAAGGGCGACTCCACGTCCAGCCAGGGCGTTTCTTCCGGCAATCCCAATAGATCGGCGTAGTAGTTGGCCGGGCTGAGCGTGGCGGAAAACAGCGTACAGCTATGGGCCGCCGCCAGCCGTGGCGCCAGGAACGGCGCCGGCACCACATTGCGGATGCACAGGGTGGAGTGGGCCTTGCCGCCTGGCCCCAGGTGGCGGCTGATATCGAACAGCGAGTGGGCGCCAAATACTTCGGCCAGGCGACAGAACAGCATGGCGTCGAGGTAGAAATGCAGCAGCTCGGCCTCGTTGCCGGTGGGCTGGTCGGTAAGGTGGTCGGTGATGGCGCTGACGGCTTTTTGCAGGGCCATGATGAACAGGTCGGGCGCGGCCGGGTACACCTGGTACAGCGCTTCCTGGTCCTGGTGCAGCTGGTTCCAGTGGCGGTTGACCCGATCCAGCACGCTTTTCAAACCCTTCGGTGCCAGGCCACGCATCACCTTGAAACGCCCCTGCTGCAGCTCGGCGCTGTACATGCCGCGCCCGCGCTCCACCAGGTTATGGGCCTCGTCCACCAGCAGGGTGACTTTCCACTCGTTGAGCTGGGTCAGGCCATGGAGCAGGGCGGTCATATCGAAGTAGTAGTTGTAGTCGCACACCACCACATCGCTCCAGCGGCACAGCTCCTGGCTCAGGTAATAGGGGCAGATGCCATGGGCCAGGGCCGCGTCACGCACGGCGTTCTGGTTAAGCCACTGGCTGTCCAGCGCGGCCTTGCGTGCAGCCGGGAGGCGGTCGTAGAAGCCTTTGGCCAAAGGGCAGGAGTCGCCGTGGCAGGCTTTGTCCGGGTGTTCGCAGGCCTTGTCGCGGGCCACATGTTCAAGCACCCGCAGGGCAATTTTCGGTTCCTGGGCGCGCAGGGTGTGCAGGGCATCCAGGGCCAGGCGTCGGCCTGGGGTCTTGGCCGTGAGAAAGAACAGGCGGTCGAGCTGTTTTTCCGGAAACGCCTTGAGCTGGGGAAACAGGGTGCCCAGGGTTTTGCCGATACCGGTGGTAGCTTGCGCCATCAGGCTATGGCCATCGCGGGCGGCGCGGTACACCGACTCGGCCAGCTGGCGTTGGCCGGCGCGAAAGCTGGCGTGGGGAAAACGCAGTTGCTCCAGGCTGGCGTCGCGGGCCAGGCGGTGGGCGTGTTCCTGCTCGGCCCAGGTGATAAAGCGCTGGCAGTGCAATTCGAAGAACGCTTGCAGCGCGCTGGCGCTAAAGGTTTCGCGAAAGCTGGTTTCGGCGTGGGTCAGCACATTGAAATAGACCACCGCCAGATCGACTTCCTCCAGCTCGTACTGGGCGCAGAGCAAGGCGCCATAGACTTTTACCTGGGCCCAGTGCAGCAGACGGTGGTTTTCCGGAATGCGCGAAATATCGCCACGGTGGGTTTTGATTTCTTCCAGCAGGTTTTCCCGAGGGTCGTAGCCATCGGCGCGGCCACGCACCGATAGACCGAGGTACTCGCCCTCCAGTGGCAGCTCGGCCAGATAGCCCGAGCCGCGCCGAGCGACCACGGTCATATGCCCGGAAATTCCTTCCTGGGCGGTGGGCGAGGGGGTAAAGCGCAAGTCGAGGTCGCCTTGTTTGGCGGTGAACTCGCACAGGGCCCGTACGGCCACTTGATAGATCACGCCTCACTCCATTGCACATAGCAGACGTCCACCGGCATAGCGTGTTCGGCACAAAAGGCCAGCCAGCGTTTCTGGTTGTCTTGCAGGCGGTCGCCGGGGCCTTTGACTTCGATCATTCGGTAGCGCGCCTCGGCGGGCCAGAACTGGATCAGGTCTGGCATGCCGGCGCGGTTGGCCTTGATATCGCCCAGCAAGCGCTGGAACCAGGCGCGCAGGTGCGCCGCAGGCAGGCACAGCAGCGCCTGTTCCAGTAGTTCTTCGCTGAGCAGGCCCCAGAATACGAAGGGCGACTGGATACCGAATTTTTCCTGGTAGGTGGCGCGAATACGGGTTTTGTAGGCCTGGCTGTCCAGCGCCGCCAGGCACTCGGCGAACAGGCTGGCGCGGCGTGGGACAAAGTCGGCGCGCAGCAAGTCCACCGGCCCGCTATGGAACGGATGGAAAAACGCCCCTGGCAGCGGCGCATAGATAGCCGACCAGCAGAGTAGGCCGAACAGGCTGCAGATCAGGGTGTTTTCCACGTAGTGCACGGGGGCATGGTCTTCGCCCAGGTGCAGCGCCACCCGTTGCTCGACACTGAAGTCCGGGTGAAACGGCAGGGTCAATTCGATAAGCCCGGCCTCGACTTTGGCCGGCTTCTGCGCTTTGGCCAGGCCCAACTGGCGGTTCAGGCGGCTGAGGGCACGGGCCACCAGTTGCGCCTCGGCATCATTCACCGGCGCGCTGGCAGCCTGCTGCGCCAGGGCGTGGGCCTGCTCGTACTGGGCCAGGCGTTCCAGCACGCGGATCTGCCGTTGCCGGGCGTTGGGGTAGGCGCTGACGCCGTACAGTGCCAGGGCATGCTCCAGCTCGCCCAGACGTTCCAGGTGCTGGCCGATCAGAAACAGCAGCTTGCCGCGGCGTTCCAGCAGCAGCGGATTGTCGGTGTGCACCTCGGCGATCTGGCCGATCACCTCGTCCAGCGGCTCGCCGGCTTCAAAGCGTTGCCGGCACTGCCATAGGTGCAGGTAGGTATCCACGTCGGCACGGCGGGTAAAACCGCGGGAGTCGGGGCCCAGGGCCACCTGTTCGTAGCGAAAGATGCCGAGGTCCGCGAGTACGAATTCCACCCAGTCCTGGTGCAGATTGCCAAAGAACATCAGGCGCAGGCGGTCGATCAGTTCGCCGATGCCCAGGGTCAGCAGCGGGTCATCCAGCTCTGGGCACCATTGGTTAAACGGCCGCTCGCCATCCAGTTGCGGGTGCAACTGTTCGAACAGCTGGGTTTTATTGGCCGTACGGGTGGCGAGCAGGGCGCCGAATTGCTGCAGCACTTCGTCTTTGCGCAGGTAGCTGAACAGCTCGGTTACATCCAGCGCATAGGCATCGCTGATCCAGCCGTGGGCCAGCAATGGCGCGGCGGCCTCGCGCGGGCAGCCGATTTCCTCGTAACGCAGTTTGCTGGCGCGAAAGTGCGGGCCCTTGCGCATGATCATCCGCGTCAGCAGTGCCTGGGAGGCCAGCGGCAAGGCACCGAATTGCGCGATAAAGGCGGCTTCGTCGGCGTCGAGCAGGTCGCTATAGCGCGCAGCCAGCCAGGCCAGCGCCTTATGAAAGTTGGCCAGGTAATAAAAACGGGGATCGTCGAGGGAGTGCATCGGTACGCCAAACCACTGTAAGCATGTACAGATACCAGCGCCCGAGCGCGCTGGCAATCGCAAATTGATCGGTGGCGGCGTAGTGGTCGGTTGGCCTTAGTTGTAGGTCAGGGTGACCAGCTGGCCATCGACCTCGATCTGGCTGGCCTCCAGCGGCAGGCTGTCGCTGCTGAAGGCGCTGTAGCCGCGGGCGCAGGCGTCGTTATTGGCGGCAATACGCAGGGTGGTACCGTCGGCGGTGACATCGCACGAGGCTTCGACGATTTGCCCCTGGAACTCGATGGTGCCGCCAGCAGCATAGGCAGGCAGGCTGGTAACCAGGCTAAGCAGCAGGACGGTGGAACTGAGGCGGCGGATCATGACAGTGGCTCCGTGAATGGCTGACACGGGCAAGTTAAGAGGGGGATGGAGATCGCTGCCAGATGAGGATTTTTGTTTTGTAGGAGTGTTCTTGAAAAGAGCATTTTCTGAACACTGTAGGAAGGGGTGCTGTGGTTATCTAATGGGTTTTGCGTGGGTGAAACGGCCACTCTACGATTCACGCGCACGCCTTGGTGCGCGTAGCGCACCCTACGAGACCGCGTCGATCCAGATCGTCTCGTCTACGCCGAAACCGTAGGGTGTGCTAGGCGCACCAAGCGATCCATCAGCAATCGCGCATAAAAAAGCCCCGCACTGGGCGGGGCTTTGGTTTTTCCAACGGAACGCTTAGCTGCCTTTGACGGCCTTGCCATCCACGCTGCCGTCTTTAAGCATGATCTGGTATTCCTTGCCGTCTTTTTCCACCTGGTTCAGTTGCACCAGCAGGTAGTTCCACTCTTTGGCAAACCACAGCACGGTCTTGCGGCTGCTCTGGGTGGGGTCGCGCACGCGCTCGACCTTGATCGCGTCGATCAGGCCGGCCTTGGTGCGGACCACTTCTTCACCGAGCACGCGGAAGTCGTAGGTTTCGATATCGCTGCCGTCGACCACCTGGTAACTCATGGTTTTCTTGCCCGCGGCGACATCGGCTTGCAGCACCACCTGGTAGGTGGATTTATCCACTACGCCGCGATTGAGCGGCAGGGACACCTGGTCGCCACGGTCGCTGCCGATGACCTGCTTCTGCTCCCAGTCGAAGTCCTGCTCGACCGTCTTGCCCTTGCCCAGGCCGCTGCGTTCGTAGCGGTAGGTTTGTGGCAGGAAGGTGCTGCTGTCGACGCGGAAAACGCTTTCTTCGGTCAGCCCGGCCACCAGCATGGAGGCCTTGAAGTTCAGCAGCCAACGGCCATCGGCCTGTTTTTGCAGACTGCGTTCGGCAGTGCCGCTGACGGGCACCTGTTTCCAGTCGGCGGTGTAGCTGGCGGAAAAGGGTTTCAGCTCCAGGGCCTGCGCCGACAGGGTGAAAGCGGCGAGGACGAACAGCAAGGCGCGACGCATAAAGTCTCCTAGGTTCGGATCAGGTGGCCGGTGGCCGGTAACAACTGTGCTTTGAGCATTGCTCCCTCACTGCCCAGTTGCAAGTCGCCATCGGCGAACCAGCGCACAGCCAGCGGGTAAATGCGGTGTTCCTGTGCATGCACGCGGTTGGCCAGGCTTTGCGCCGTGTCATCCAAACGCACCGGCACAACAGCTTGTACGACCAGAGGCCCTCCATCGAGTTCCTCCGTAACGAAATGCACGCTGCAGCCATGCTCGCTGTCACCGGCATCCAGCGCCCGTTGATGGGTGTGCAGGCCTTTGTATTTGGGCAGCAGCGAGGGGTGGATATTCAGCAGGCGGCCCTCGTAATGCCGCACGAAGGCGCCACTGAGAATCCGCATAAAGCCAGCCAGCAGCACCAACTGCGGTTGGCAGCTGTCGATCAGCGCCATCAGCGCGACGTCGAAGCTTTCGCGGTCGGCAAAGCCGGTGTGTTCCAGCACGTGGGTGGGAATACCGGCCGCCTTGGCCCGTTCCAGGCCAAAGGCGTCGCTGCGGTTGGAGATTACCGCGCAGATCCGGGCATTGCTGGCGCTGCCCCGGGTATCGTCGATCAGCGCCTGCAGGTTGCTGCCCGAGCCGGACAGCAACACCACTACATTGCAGGGTGAGGCGTCTGGCATCAGTGCGCTTTCAGGTTGTTCAGCACAACGCGGTCGGCATCGGCAGCACCGGCGTTGATCTGGCCGATTACCCATGGCTGCTCGCCGCTGGCACGCAGGTTGGCCAGGGTGGCCTCTACGTGTTCCTGCGCCACGCAGATCACCATGCCCACGCCGCAGTTCAGCACGCGGTGCATCTCGGTTTCATTGACGTTGCCTTGCTGTTGCAGCCAGTCGAATACCGCCGGGCGTTTCCAGCTGGCCACGTCTACAACGGCTTGCGCGCCGTCTGGCAGTACGCGTGGGATATTGTCCAGCAGGCCGCCACCGGTGATGTGGGCCATGGCCTTTACCGCGCCGGTGTCTTTGATCAGCTTGAGCAGCGGTTTTACATAGATGCGGGTCGGCGCCATCAGCAGTTCGGTCAGGGCTTTGCCTTCCAGCTGCACGCTGTCGATGTCGGCGCCGGATACTTCGATGATCTTGCGGATCAGCGAGTAGCCATTGGAGTGTGGGCCGGACGAGGGCAGGGCGATCAGGGCGTCGCCGGTTTGCACCTTGGAGCCGTCGATGATTTCAGCTTTTTCCACCACGCCGACGCAGAAACCGGCCAGGTCGTAGTCTTCGCCTTCGTACATGCCCGGCATCTCGGCGGTTTCACCGCCTACCAGGGAGCAGCCGGCCAGTTCGCAGCCGGCACCGATGCCGGTGACCACGGTGGCAGCGACGTCGACGTCGAGCTTGCCGGTGGCGTAGTAGTCGAGGAAGAACAGCGGCTCGGCACCGCACACCACCAGGTCGTTGACGCACATGGCGACCAGGTCCTGGCCGATGCTGTCGTGTTTGTTCAGGTTCAGCGCCAGGCGCAGCTTGGTGCCCACGCCGTCGGTGCCGCTGACCAGCACCGGCTGTTTGTAGCCGGCCGGAATTTCGCAGAGGGCGCCGAAGCCACCCAGGCCGCCCATCACTTCGGGACGCGCAGTGCGCTTGGCCACGCTTTTGATGCGTTCGACCAGGGCTTCACCTGCATCGATATCGACGCCGGCGTCCTTGTAGCTAATGGAGGGTTGCTTGCTCATAGATCCAGGCCTTTATGAAAGGGATGTTCGGGGAGCGACCGGAGCATGAGGTGGCGGTTAGCCTGGCCGGTCTGCGAAGGCGCGCGATTTTATCAGGCTTGCCGGCACGCGGCCATCCGCGCAGCCGGACGGAGGCCATTTAATTACCCGCGCCGGCTGAGCGGTGCGCGCTAGAGGCGAAAACGGTCCACCGACAACGACAGCTTGCCGGCCAGGCTGGAGAGTTCATCGGTGGTATCGGCGGTCTGGCCGATCACCGTGCTGTTGCTGACCGACATGCCGGCGATGGTTTCCACCTGGTGGGCGATCTCGTTACTGGCCAGGCTTTGCTCGCTGATGGTGCGGGTAATGTCGTTGACCAGTTGGGTGGTGCTCAGGGTGGCTTGCAGAATCTCGCGAATCGCCCGCTCCACATCGGCGGTCACCGCCATGCCGTTGTCCACCTGCTCCACCCCGGCCTCCATGCTGGTGGCCGCATCGCGGGTGCTGGTCTGGATACGCTGCACCATGGCGGCGATTTCCTGGGTGGAGGCGCTGGTGCGCCCGGCCAGGCTGCGCACTTCATCGGCCACCACGGCAAAGCCGCGGCCTTGCTCACCGGCGCGCGCCGCTTCGATGGCAGCGTTAAGGGCCAGCAGGTTGGTCTGGTCGGCAATGCCCTTGATCACCTGGATAATGCCGAAGATCTGCTCCGATTCCTGGTCCAGGGTGCGGATTACCTGTGCCGACTGCTGCACCGAGCGGGCGATGCCGTCCATATCCTGCACCACCTGGTGGATCACCTTGCCACCGTCCTTGGCCAGGCGTTCGGCCTGGTTGGCCATGTCCAGCGCCTGCCCGGCATGACGGGTGATTTCCTCGATGCTGGCTGTCATCTGGCTGGCCGCAGCGGCCATGGTATTGGCGGCTTCGCTTTGCTGGCTGCTGCTATTGGCCACCTGATGGCAACCGGCACTCAGTTGCTGGCTCAGGGTATTGACGCTATCGGCATTGCTGCGTACTACGCCGATCATGCCGCGCAGGTCGCGCTGCATGGTCGCCAGGCTGCGAATCAGGGCGCTGGCTTCATCCTGCTGGCTGGGTTGTTCGATGCTGCGGCCCAGGTCGCCCTGGGCAATGCTGCTGGCAATTTTGCTGGCCGCCAGCAGGGGCCGCATGATGCCGCGGATAATCCATGCGCCTTGCACCACCAGCAGCACCAGACTGGCAATCAGCACCAGGGTCAGGGTGAGGTTGGCGGTGTTGATGGCGCTTTCGGTGTCTTTGCTGGTTTGCCCGGTGTTGTCTTCGATCAGCTCGCTGAGGCTGGACATCTCGCCTTCCAGCTGGGTAAAGGCGGCGTTAAAGGTGGGCAATTGCTGTTGCGCGGCGTCGGGATTGCTCAGGGCCACGATGAAAATACTTTCGGCCTCAGCAATATAAGCATCGAGATTGGTTTTCACCTTGTACAGCAAGGCCTTGATGTCGTCGTTCACAGGCAGCTTCAGGTTTTCACTCAGCACATCGCGAAAATGCCCGGCGTGTTCTTCCAGGCTGCTACGTGCCTCGTCGGCACTGGTGGGGCTTTTGCCCAGGCCCACCAGCATGGCGGCCAGCACGTCGGCACGCAGGGCGTCGTGCATCATGTCGGCTTCCATATGGTTGCGCAGGGCATTGAGGCTGACCTGGTTGGCGCGCACGGCGTCCGCTACCTGGTGGTTACCGATAAAACTGACCAGGCTGAGAATCAGCGCCGCCACCAGCCCTGTGCCGGTCAACAGCAGCAAACGTAATTTTATCGACACCGCAGTTACCTCCAGTGAGGGGTTACCGTGCACATGCCTGTGCATGGGCGAGTTGTCTAGCTAGTTAAGCCGCTAATTGGCCACACTGCCGGGTCTACACTCGACAGCGGCAGAGGCGGCTGTTTAAGGTAGAGCCCTTTGCCGCAGCGCGCTGCCATGCAGGCCTGTCGCCACCTCCCGAGCTGAGAGCCCACCATGCGTTTTTCCGCCTCCCTGTTCCGTCCGTTGTTGGCCTTGAGCCTGTCGTTGTGCAGCCTGGCCGCCCAAGCCG
>JBCECW010000104.1:0-9382 GCA_039207785.1 Pseudomonas sp.
GCCCATGGGCGTGGTATTGACCAGGCCGTCGGCGCTGGTCATGGCCGCAGGCAGGTCGCTGCCGGCCTCGGCACGCTCGCCCGGGAAATGCTGGTTGAGGTTGGCGGCCAGTGCCTGGGCGCGGTTGGCGTCCACATCAAAGATGCTCAAGCGCTGCACGCCTTCGCTTAACAGCGCATGGGCCACGGCCGCACCGGCGCCGCCGGCACCCATCTGCACCACATGGTCGCGCGCCGCATCGCTGAGGCCACGGCGAAAGCCTTCGGCAAAGCCCAGGCAGTCGGTGTTATGGCCGATACGCTTGCCGTTCTGGAACACCACGGTGTTGACCGCGCCAATTCCACGGGCCTCCGGCGACAGCTCGTCGAGCAACGGAATCACCGCCTGCTTGCAGGGGAAGGTGATATTCAGGCCGGTAAAGCCGCTGTGCTGGGTGGCGCTGAGCAGGCTGGGCAAATCGTCGAGGCTGAGCTTCAGCGCGTCGAGGTCGATCAGCCGGTACAGGTAGCGCATGCCCTGGGCATCGCCTTCGTGTTCATGCATGGCCGGTGTGCGCGAGGCCTGGATGCCGCTGCCGATCAGGCCGGCCAGGATGCTGGGGGTGCTGTTCATGGTTCAGGCCTGCAACAGGTGGGCGAAATGGTCGATGGCCATGCGATAGCCCTGGCTGCCAAAACCGGCCAGCACGGCCACGGCAACGCCGGACACATAGGAGTGGTGACGGAATTCTTCGCGCTTGTGCACGTTGGACAGGTGCACCTCGATCACTGGCAACTCACTGGCCACCAGGGCATCGCGAATGGCGACGGAGGTGTGGGTCCAGGCGCCCGGGTTGATCACGATGCCCACGCAGCGGCCACGGCTCTGGTGAATCCAGTCGATCAACTGGCCTTCGTGGTTGGTTTGCTGGAACTCCACGGCGAAGTCCAGGGCGCTGCCCGTGCGGCGGCAGAGCTCGGCGATATCGGCCAGGGTTTCGTGGCCGTAGGTGGCCGGCTCGCGGGTGCCGAGCATATTCAGATTGGGGCCGTTGAGTACCAGCAGGGTACGAGGCATGCAGCAGTTCTCCATTGTTATTGTTGGTCCGGCAGCGGGTGCCGGAAACGCTTTGGAGAAAATGTACTAACCGGTTAATTCGGTCAATCGACCTGCGCGTGGCTGTTCGATAATCGACCACTTTCCGTGCGCGGGCGCTGCGGCGTCAGCCGGGCTTATCGCCATCCATCAGGGCGCGAAATCGCGCTTAAGGTTGTGTAAGGGAAGTCGATATATTGCGTAGCACTCAGCCGACAAGAGCTGACGACCACTGCCCCGTTCTCTGGAGAACACCCCCCATGTTTGGATGGCTTAGCAATATCAGCGTTGGCGCAAAACTGGCCCTCGGTTTTGGCCTGGTGTTGTTATTGACCCTGTTGATCACCTTGTCCGGTTGGGTTGGCCTGAGTTCGGTATTGGAGCGGGGCGACAAGCTGGCCGCCATTTCCAAGCTCGGCGCCGTGGCTCGCGAGGTGCAGATCACCCGCTTGAGCTACGAATTGAACAACGATGCGGCGCACCAGGCGGCCGTAACCGATAACCTCGACAAGCTCGACGCCGGCATCCGCGACGGCAATCAGCGGATGAAAATGCCCAGCGACCTGGCCCTGCTCAAGCAAGCCGCCGATGCCAGCAGCCAGTTCCGCCAGGCGCTGAGCCAGCTTGGTCAGGGCAATGCCAGCGCCAAGGCCACCCTGGATGCGCAGATCGCGCAGATTTTCGATGCCTGCAGCAAGCTCACCATCAGCCAGAACGGCAAACGCGACGCCGAAGAGCGTGAAGCGAAAACCATCCTGCTGGTGGCCTCGCTGGTGGCCATCGTTCTTGGCCTGATCGCCGCCGTCTTTATCACCCGGCAAATCGTCGGCCCGCTAAAAACCGTGCTGCGCCGGGTTGAGCGCATTGCCTCGGGCGACCTGAGCCACGATATCGAAACCCGTCGCGGCGACGAGCTGGGCCAGTTGCAGACCAGCATGCAGAACATGACCCTGGGCCTGCGCGACCTGATTGGCGGCATCCGTGATGGCGTTACCCAGATTGCCAGCGCGGCCGAGCAGCTGTCGGCGGTTACCGAGCAGACCAGTTCCGGGGTCAACAGCCAGAAAGTGGAAACCGATCAGGTGGCCACCGCCATGCATGAAATGACGGCCACCGTGCAGGAAGTGGCGCGCAATGCCGAAGAGGCCTCCGAGGCGGCCAAGGCCGCTGACTCCGAAGCCCGCAACGGCGACCGGGTGGTGGGCGAAGCGGTGGCGCAGATCGAGCGCCTCGCTTCGGCCGTGGGCGACTCCACCGATGCCATGAACGGCTTGAAGCGTGAGAGCGACAAGATCGGCAGCGTGCTGGATGTGATCAAGTCCGTGGCCCAGCAAACCAACCTGCTGGCACTCAACGCCGCCATCGAAGCGGCCCGTGCCGGCGAAGCCGGGCGCGGTTTTGCCGTGGTGGCCGACGAAGTGCGCAGCCTGGCGCAGCGCACCCAGCAGTCCACCGAGGAAATCGAAGAGCTGATCAGCGGCCTGCAAAGCGGCACCCAGCAGGTGGCCAACACCCTGGAAAACAGCCGCGACCTGACCAACAGCAGCGTGGAGCTGACCCGCCGTGCCGGCGAGTCGCTGGGCAGCATTACCCGCACCGTGTCGGCGATCCAGGCGATGAACCAGCAGATCGCCACTGCCGCCGAGGAGCAGACCGCCGTGGCGGAAGAGATCAACCGCAGCGTGCTGAATGTGCGCGATGTGTCGGAGCAGACCGCCGCTGCCAGCGAAGAAACGGCCGCCTCAAGCGTCGAGCTGGCGCGCCTGGGCGGTCATCTGCAAAGCCTGGTGCAGCGCTTCCGGGTATAAGGCGCGGGTTACCAACCGCCGCCACCACCCCCGCCGCCGCCACCGCCTGAGGAACCGCCACCGGACGAACTGCTGCTGCCGGAGCTGGAGCTGGAACCGGAGGAGGGGCTGGGCGGTGGTGTGGAAGCGCTGCTGGCGGCCGCCAGCAAGGCGCTGTTCAGGGCACTCGGCGTACTGAAACGGCTGCTGTTGCGGTACCAGTCGGGCTGGTAGGTCGGCTCGCTCCACTCCACCACACCACTGGCAATGGCCGCGCTCAGGCGTGCGGTCCATTGCTGTTCCACGCCCAGGGCCATGGCGTAGGGCAGGTGTTGCTCGTACAGGGCAATGCTCATTGCCGGCGCATCGGCGGCACGGGCCAGGCTGTCGCTTTCGGCCAGTTGCAGGTAGTCGCGGGAGCCTTCCAGCGCATCGAGGGTGGCGCGTCCCTCCACCGTCGGCGCTTCCAGCCAGCGCCGGAACAGGCCGATGATCAGCACGATCAATACCACACAGACCGCCACATAGGGCGAGGTGCTATAGAGCATGGCCGCCGCCGTGCCGAGGCCGCCCAGGGCAAACGGCAGGCCGAACAGCATCGGCACCAGGCCGACCAGGTTGGATGGCCCGCCGCCAGTCACGGTTTGCCAGCCAAACACCATCAGGCCCACACCCACACCAACAAAAATGATCGGGAACAGGGCGAACAGCATCACCGGGTCGCCCAAGAGGCCCATCGCCACAAATGCCAGCAGCGCGCCGAGCATGCCGTAGTACCAGGGCTTGCGGTTTTTGCAGAAGAACCGGTCGCCCCATTCGCTGAGTTTTTCGCTATGGGCAGTTAGCGCGTTGCTCAGGGCCCGCACGTATTTATTGCCGACCCGAATCTCGCTTTTGCTATTGGCAAACAGCTCGGTGAACAGCGCCCGTTCGTGGGGCTGGGCCGCGGCGTCCAACTCGCCTTTGCCGAGAATAAAGGCAGTGCTTTTCGGCGCATCGGCAATGCTCAGCACCTTGCGCCGGGCCAGGTCGGTAAAACTGATGGTCAGCGCCTGCAGGTCGCTGAACTGCTGGTTGAAGCCTTCATTCCAGATATAGCCCGCGCGCGCCGGGCTGACATCCTTGGGCGCCTCGTAGCGGGGAATGATCACGCCCTTGACCGGGTCGCGGCCGACCTTGCGCCACCAGTGGTAGTAGTAGGCCAACAGCCCCGGCACCGCGAGCAGCGCCACCAGCACCGAGAGGTTGTCCCATACCAGGCGCAGGGCGCGCAGCAGGGCATTGGGGCGCTTGACCAGGCCGGCCTGCCAATCCAGGGCGACGGTAAAGCCTTCTTCGGCGGCCAGCGGTTCGTTGGTGGCCAGGGTCACACGGTTATCCTGCCGGCTGACCACACTGTAGGCGCGGCCTTGGCTGCCGGCGTACCCGGTGTAGCCCGTCATCTGGTCGATACGCGCACCCTCGGGCAACTCGATGCTGGCCGTGGCGTGGGTGATCGGGAATTGCCATTGGTTGCCGGTCAGGTTCCAGTACAGCTCGTCCTTGGCGTCCGTGAAATGCAGCTGCGCATCCATGCGGTATTGCAGTTCGTAGAGGTGCGGGCCCGGTTCCACCAGGGCATCCGGCGAGCCCAGGTAATAGCGCACGCCCCACTGGCTGTTTTCCTTCTTGTAGGGCTCGCTCTGGCCGTCGCGTTTGACGCTGAGCAGCTCTACCGGCGTATGGCGGCGCAGGCCGCTGGGCAGGCTATAGACGGTGGGGATATCACGGTAGATACCGTGGCGAATCTGCTCGCCCTCGGCCGTGACCTGGATACGTTCGGTGATCAGCAACTCGCCATTGGTATCGACCTTGATCGCGGTATCGAAGTGGTCGATTCGCTCCTCGGCGCCGGCCAGGATCGGCAAGAGTGCAACGCACAGCGCCAGGGCGCGCAGCAGGGTAACGGCCATATCAGAACTCCATCTTCGGCGGTTGGGCCTGGCTGCTGTCGTCCAGGGCAAAGTAGGCGGCACCGCTAAAACCAAAGGCTTTGGCCAGCAGGTTGGTGGGCACCGATTCCACCAGGACATTCAGCTCGCGCACCGCACCGTTGTAGTAACGGCGGGCCATCTGGATCTGGTTTTCCACGTCGCTCAGGGCGTGCTGCAGGTCGAGAAAGACGCTGTTGGCCTTGAGGTCGGGGTAGGCCTCGGCGCGTGCCAGCACCTGCTTGAGGCTGGCGGACAGCTGGCTTTCCACCACGCTGCGCTCCGGCGCGGCGGCCGTTTCGGCTTGTTGCGCCTGCTGGCGTTGTGCGCTGAGGGTGAGCAAGGTGTCGCGCTCAAAGGCCATATAGGTTTTTACGCAGTCCACCAGCGGTGGAATCAGGCTGGAGCGGCGCTTGAGCTGCACGTCGATATCGCTCCAGGCCGCCGCCACCCGCACGCGGTTGAACACCAGGCGGTTGTAGCCCCAGATTATTCCGGTCGTCAGCACCAGCAGCAGCGCTGCCACGGCTGCCATCATCATTCCCTGCATCCATCACTCCCTTGCCGCGCGGCGGCCTGTGTCTGGCAGGCGATGCTACTGCAAAACGCGCTGGCGCTGCTTCTCCTAGGTTTAGGGATGCGACCTACCTGGCGGTAAAAACCGTCGTAAATCGCCGCCGCGTGCGCACGCGTAGCGTCGGCCTGCACGAATTCCACATATCGTGGGCTGAGCAGGAGGTGGACGATGAAGCGGGTTGAAGCGGTGTTGGTGGGGATTGGGGTGTTGCTATTGGCCCTGGGAGTGGCGCTGCTGGTGGCCAATTCCCATTTTGGTGGTTGTGTGGATGTGCTGGGCGGCGGTTGCGAAGAGGTCGGTTTTGCCTATGAGGGCGGCGGCAAGCTGGCGTTGCTGCTGGGATTTATCCTGTTTTTGCTGGCAGCCCTGCACGGCCTGTTCAGCAGCCCGGATAACCGTAACCGCTGAACAGCCGCAGGGCGCCAGGCCTCAGGCCGGCTTGGCGTTCTTGCGTTGGCCGGCGTCGCGGTATTCCAGGTACTTGCGCTGCGTGGCGATATGGTCGGCGATGATCTTGGCGTCGTGCCACACGCCCCAGATAAAGGTCGAGCCGCGGCGCAACAGCCACGGCAGGCCGAGGAAATACACCCCCGGTTCGCTGGACACGCCACGCTGGTGCTGGGGCTTGCCATTCGCATCGAAGGCATTCACCTGCAGCCAGCTGTAATCCACGGCGTAGCCGGTGGCCCAGATAATCGAGGTAACGCCCGCCGCTTGCAGGTCGAGCTCCAGCAATGGATTGCTGACACACGCAGGCTCGGGCAAGAAGAACCGCGCCTCTGGCTCTTCCGGCAAGTCCAGGCCATTGCGCGCGATATAGGCATCGGCGGCATCCAGCAGCGAGAGATAGTTCTGGTCGCCATTGGCCAGGTTCTGCGCCAGGTCGGCTTTGAACTTCACGACCGAGCCGTTGAACGAATCGGTCAGCCCCACCAGGGTGATCCCCAGTTTGGCCAGGGCGCGGAAGTCTACGGTATGCCCGCCACGGGCGCCGCTGACGGCGATGGTCACGTGTTCCTTGCCCGGTTTGCTCGCCGGTGCATCCCACTCGCCGAGCACCCCCAGCCACCAGCAGAAATCACGGTTGCGATAGGCGCGCGGCGGCCGGTCATGGGCGCCCACCGACAGATACACCTGCTTGCCGGCACGCTGTAGTTCGTCAGCAATCTGCACCCCGGACGACCCGGCGCCCACCACCAGCACCGCGCCTTCGGGCAACTGTGCCGGGTTGCGGTAGGCGGCCGAGTGCAACTGCTCGATGCCCGGCAGTTGTGGCGCGATAGGAGGAATTACCGGTTTCTGGAACGGACCGGTAGCCGCCACCACGCGATTGGCTTCGAACACCCCCTGCGAGGTTTCCACGGTAAAGCCCTGGCGGTCGGCATTGCGGGTGACTTTGTGCACCTCGACGCCGGTACGGATCGGCGCCTTGAACTTGTCGGCATAGGCCACGAAGTAGTCCGCCACCGCCTCTTTGCCGGCAAAGGCATCCGGCTCCATGCCCTCGAATTCCAGGCCAGGAAAGCGGTCATGCCACACCGGGCCGTTGGCCACCAGCGAATCCCACCGCCCTGTGCGCCAGGCTTCGGCAATCCGGCTGCGCTCCAGCACCAGATGCGGCACGCCCTGGTTGGAGAGGTGTTCACTCATGGCGATACCGGCCTGGCCGGCGCCAATTACGAGGGTGTCGATGGTGGTTTTTTCAACGGTCACAGCGGCGTCCTTCTCAAAGGCGGTGGAGGCCCGTTGCCAAAGCACAAGAACGGTAATGGCAACGCGATGGACGCATTCTGTTCAGCTGGGGCCAATAGCGAAAATATGATTTATGTAGTCGCTGCCAAGGAAAAAGTTGCCACCGCCCCAGACCCCGTAACGCCCTTGGTCTACCCCGCAAATCGAGACCGACGCGCAGCCGATCGTTTTCTAACGCGCATAAAAAAGCCGGCTTGTGGCCGGCTTTTAGTGGGTAGCTTTGGCTTATTTTTGGTAAGCCGCAACCGCCTTCAAAATCTCGGCGCGGGCCGCGTCTGCGTTGCCCCAGCCTTCTACCTTGACCCATTTGCCTTTCTCGAGATCTTTGTAGTTCTCGAAGAAGTGCTTGATCTGTTCCAGCAGCAGGGCTGGCAGGTCGGTGTATTCCTTGATGTCGACATACAGCTGCGACAGCTTGTCGTGCGGTACGGCGATCAGCTTGGCGTCGCCGCCGGCTTCGTCGGTCATGTTCAGTACGCCAACCGGGCGAGCACGGATTACCGAGCCTGGGGCTACTGGATAAGGGGTTACCACCAGCACGTCGAGGGGGTCACCGTCGTCAGCCAGGGTGTTGGGGATATAGCCGTAGTTGGCCGGGTAGAACATCGGGGTGGCCATGAAACGGTCGACGAACAGGCAGTCGCTGTCTTTGTCGATTTCGTATTTGATCGGCGCGTGGTTGGCCGGAATCTCGATGGCGACGTAGATGTCGTTCGGCACGTCTTTGCCGGCCGGGATCTTGCTGTAGCTCATGGGTTCGCTTCCCTTGGTTGGCCAATCAGGTTTGGCGCGGCGGCTGCCGGCCAAAAAGTGGGCGCGATTATAGGCATAAATGCCAGCCGTTACCATGCTTGGCGTGTGCTGCTTAGGTCGCAGTTGTCTCGTGCAAATGGCGCGCTTGCAGGCTATGCAGGCGCGCCAACGGGTCTTGCTGATAAAACGCCTGCAACTGTTGGTACACCTTGGGATAGGCCGCTACCAACAGGTCCGGGGCGCTGAAAAAGTACTCACTGGTGACTGCAAAGAACTCCGCCGGGTTCTCGGCGGCATATGGATCAATGGCAGTTTCGCGCTGTGGGTCGTCGTCCAGTTGCGCATTCAGGTCGTCGTAGGCACCTTGCATGGCCTCGGCCCAGTCGCTCTGGCGCATGTTGCGGTGCAGCGGCGGCAGGCCGTTGGCGTCGCCATTGAGCATATCCAGCTTGTGCGCCAGCTCGTGGATCACCAGGTTGTAGGCATCCCAACCGCCGCTGCTTAGCACCCCTGGCCAGGCCAGGATCACCGGGCCACGCAGCCAGGCCTCGCCGCTGTGCTCGCCGTCCCATTCATGTTCGATGCCATTGGGATCGCGGTGGCGTTGCGGGCTGAGGAAGTCGCCGGGGTAGAGGAGGATTTCGTGAAAGCCCTGGTACCAGTCCAGGTCTGGCAGGTGCAACAGCGGTAATTGCGCCAGGGCCGCCAGGTGTAGCCGGTCTTCCAACTGCAGCGTCACGCCCGCCAGGGCGGTCAGGTGCTTGTCATGCAGAAACAGCACGGCGCGCTGTTGCAGGCGTTGCAGCTCGTGCTCATCGAGGCCATCGAGCAGTGGCAGTCGTTCCAGCACTCGGGCCCAGCTTTCAGGCGCTATCGGGTGCTTGGCGAGAATACGGCGCTGACGCCAGCCGCGCAGAAACCACATGGATGCGGGGCGCTTAGTTGGCCGAGTCGGGGGCAGTGTCCGGGCGCAGGCGGTGGTGCAGCCAGCCGATCACCATGGGCAACAGCGACAGGCCAATCACCACCAGGATCATCAGCGACAGGTTGTCTTTGACCACCGGCGCATTGCCGAAGAAATAACCCAGGGTTACCAGGCCGCCGACCCACGCCACGGTGCCCAGCACGCTAAAGCCGAGAAAACGCAGGTACGGCATCTTGCCCACGCCAGCCACGAACGGCGCGAAGGTACGCACGATGGGCAGGAAGCGCGCCAGGGTCACGGTCTTGCCACCGTGGCGCTCGTAGAAGTCGTGGGTGCGGTTAAGGTAATCGCGGCGGAAGATTTTCGATTTCGGATTGCTGAACAGCCGCTCGCCCACATTTCGTCCGATTATGTAGTTGGTGCTGTCGCCCAATATCGCCGCGCTCATCAGCAGCAAGGCCAGCAGTACCGGGTCCATGCTGCCGGTGGCACACATGGCGCCGGCAATAAACAGCAGCGAGTCGCCCGGCAGGAAGGGCATCAC
>JBCECW010000105.1:0-9198 GCA_039207785.1 Pseudomonas sp.
CGATGGCACCACGCGTTTCAGCTACAACGGCGAGCCGATCTATCACTACATGGGCTGCTCGACCTTCTCCGAATACACCGTGCTGCCGGAAGTGTCGCTGGCGGTAATCCCTAAAGAAGCGCCGCTGGAAAAAGTCTGCCTGCTGGGCTGTGGCGTCACCACCGGCATCGGTGCCGTGCTGAACACCGCGAAAGTGGAAGAGGGTGCCACCGTGGCCATCTTCGGCCTGGGCGGTATTGGCCTGGCGGCGATTATCGGCGCCAAGATGGCCAAGGCCTCGCGCATCATCGCCATCGATATCAACCCGGCCAAATTCGACGTGGCCCGTGAGCTGGGTGCCACCGACTTTATCAACCCCAAGGACTACGACAAGCCAATCCAGGACGTGATTATCGAGCTCACCGACGGCGGCGTGGACTACAGCTTCGAATGCGTCGGCAATGTGCAACTGATGCGCGCCGCCCTGGAATGTGCCCACAAAGGCTGGGGTGAGTCGGTAATTATCGGCGTGGCCGGTGCGGGTCAGGAAATCAGCACCCGTCCGTTCCAACTGGTGACCGGGCGCGTCTGGCGCGGTTCGGCCTTCGGTGGCGTCAAGGGCCGTACCGAGCTGCCGAGCTATGTGGAGAAGTCGCAAAAAGGCGAGATTCCGTTGGACACCTTCATCACCCACACCATGGGGCTGGAGAAGATCAACGAGGCGTTTGACCTGATGCATGAAGGCAAAAGCATTCGTACCGTCATCCACTACTAAGGCGATAGGGCATACATCGCTTGGTGCGCGGAGCGCACCCTACGGATTTGTCGTAGGGTGTGCTCCGCGCACCAAGCGATGCCTGAGGGGAAACAGATGACCTTGGAAATCGTATCCAGCAACAAGAGCTTTGGCGGCTGGCATAAACGCTACCGCCACCGTTCCAGTTCGTTGAACTGCGACATGGTGTTTGCCGTGTACCTTCCACCGCAGGCCGAGCAGGGTGCCAAGTTGCCGGTGCTGTATTGGCTGAGCGGCCTGACCTGCACCGACGAGAACTTTATGCAAAAGGCCGGCGCCCTGCGCCTGGCAGCGGAGCTGGGCCTGATCATCGTGGCGCCGGACACCAGCCCGCGTGGCGAAGGGGTGCCGGACGACGCGGCGGCGGCCTATGACTTTGGTCTGGGGGCCGGGTTCTACGTCAACGCCACCCAGGAACCCTGGGCGCGGCACTACCGGATGTACGACTACGTGGTGCAGGAGTTGCCGGCGTTGATCGAGGCCAACTTCCCGGTGTCCGGCCAGCGCGGCATCAGCGGCCACTCCATGGGCGGCCACGGTGCATTGATCTGCGCGCTGAAAAATCCTGGGCGCTACCAGTCGGTATCGGCCTTTGCGCCCATCGTTAACCCGAGCAACTGCCCGTGGGGCGAAAAGGCCCTGGGCAATTACCTGGGCAGCGACCGCTCGCGGTGGCGCGAATGGGATGCCAGCGTGCTGATCGCCGAAGCGACGGAAAAACTGCCGTTGCTGGTGGACCAGGGTGATCGCGATGACTTCCTCGAAGGCCAGCTCAAACCTCAGGTGCTGGAAGCTGCCGCCAAGGCCGCCGGCCACCCGCTGACCCTGCGGATGCAGCCGGGTTACGACCACAGCTACTACTTTATCGCCAGCTTTATCGATGACCATCTGCGTCATCACGCCCAGGCGCTGAAAGGCTAGGCCATCCCCAAAACCCGTAGGCGCGGCGTGAGCCGCGATGCTCTTGATCTGCAAAAGCATCGCGGCTCAAGCCGCTCCTACGGGGCCGTGACGCCTCTGGTAAACTGCCGGCTTTTTGCAGGACACCGGCTTATGCGTATCGGTCACGGCTACGATGTTCACCGCTTTTGCGACGGCACCTTTATTACCCTGGGTGGCGTACAGATTCCCCATAAGTTCGGCCTGCTCGCTCACTCCGATGGCGACGTGCTGCTGCATGCCTTGAGCGATGCCTTGCTCGGCGCTGCGGCCATGGGCGATATCGGCAAACACTTTCCCGACACCGACCCCACCTTCAAAGGCGCCGACAGCCGCGTGTTGCTGCGCCATGTGGTGGGGCTGATCAAGGTCAAGGGCTGGAAGGTCGGTAATGTCGACGCCACCATCGTTGCCCAGGCACCGAAGATGGCGCCGCATATCGAGGCCATGCGCTCGGCCATTGCCGCCGACCTTGGGGTGGCGCTGGACCAGGTCAATGTAAAAGCCACCACCGAAGAAAAACTTGGTTTCACCGGCCGCGAAGAAGGCATTGCCGTACACGCGGTCGCTCTACTGGTAGCGCAATGAACGAATTTGAATTGCTCGGCCCGCTGGCGTTCGGCCAGGCGGCCGGGCGTGCGGTATTGAAGGCCACCGCTGAAGATTTCCAGGTGGATGAGGTGTTGGATATCCCCCTGGCCGGCGAGGGCGAGCACCTGTGGTTGTGGGTGGAAAAGCGCGGCCTGAATACCGAAGACGCGGCGCGCCGTTTGGCCAAGGCTGCCGGCGTGCCGCTGCGAATGATCAGCTACGCCGGCTTGAAGGACCGTCAGGCCCTTACCCGCCAGTGGTTTAGCCTGCATCTGCCAGGCAAGGCCGATCCGGATTTTTCGGCTGCAGTCAGCGACAGCCTGATCATCGTTAAAACCGCTCGGCACAAACGCAAGCTGCAACGCGGCGCGCATTCGGCCAATGGTTTTACCCTGCGCCTGACCCAATTGCAGGGCGATATCGCCGCCCTCGATGCACGCTTGGAGCAAATCAAAGCGCACGGGGTGCCCAACTATTTCGGCACCCAGCGCTTTGCCTACCAGGGCGGCAATGTGCAGCAGGCGCGCGAGTTTGCCAGCCGCCAGGAATTGCCGGAGTCGCGCAATGTGCGTTCGCGCTTGTTGTCGGCGGCCCGCAGCTATCTGTTCAACCAGGTATTGGCTGCCCGGGTCGCCAATGGCAGTTGGCAGCGCGCGCAGCTTGGCGACCTGTTGGCCTTTACCGACAGCCGCAGCTTTTTTCCGGCCGGCGAGGCCGAGTGCAATGACCCACGCCTGGCGATCCTGGATTTGCATCCCACCGGTCCGCTGTGGGGTGAAGGCCCATCGCCGGCCGCCGGTGCCGCCCATGCCATCGAGCAGGCCGTCGCCGAAAAAGAGCCGGCATTGCGCGACTGGCTGGTCGCAGCGGGCATGGCTCACGAACGGCGTATCCTGCGCCTCCCCATCGGCGGTTTGACGTGGCATTATCCCGAGCCTGACATTCTGCAACTGGAATTCGTCTTGCCGGCTGGATGCTTCGCCACCGCAGTGGTGCGTGAAGTCGTCGAGCTGTTGCCGGCAGGGCAGACGGACAACTCATGCGCATTCTGATTTCAAACGACGATGGGGTGACTGCACCCGGCCTCGCCGCGCTGCATGGCGCGCTGGCGGATTATGCCGAGTGCGTGGTGATCGCCCCCGACCAGGACAAGAGCGGCGCCAGCAGCTCGCTGACCCTGGATCGTCCGCTGCACCCCACCACCCTGAGCAACGGTTTTATCAGCGTTAACGGCACGCCCACCGACTGCGTGCACCTGGGCCTGAACGGTTTGTTGCCCGAGCTGCCGGATATGGTGGTCTCGGGTATCAACCTGGGCGCCAACCTGGGCGACGACGTGCTGTACTCCGGCACCGTGGCTGCCGCGTTGGAAGGGCGCTTTATCGGTTGCCCGGCCTTTGCGTTTTCCCTGGTGTCGCGCCAGGCCGAAAACCTGCCCACGGCCGCCTATATCGCCCGACGCCTGGTGGAGGCGCACGACAAGCTCGATCTGCCGCCGCGCACCGTGCTCAATGTGAATATTCCCAATCTGCCGCTGGAACATATCCGCGGTATTCAACTGACCCGCCTCGGCCATCGCGCCCGCGCGGCGGCGCCAGTGAAAGTGGTCAACCCGCGCGGCAAGGAAGGCTATTGGATTTCCGTTTCCGGCGATGCCGAAGACGGCGGCCCCGGCACCGACTTCCATGCCGTGGTGCAGGGCTATGTGTCGATTACCCCGCTGCAACTGGACCGCACCTTCAATGAGGCATTCCGGCGTATCGAGCCTTGGTTGGAGGGCTTGCTGTAATGGCGCGTGGGCAAGACGATCTGCAACACCGCGGCATAGGCATGACCTCGCAGCGCACCCGTGAACGGCTGATTCAACGTCTGTACGAAGAAGGGCTGTCCAACGCGGCGGTGCTGGAAGTGATTCGCCGCACCCCCCGCCATCTGTTTGTAGATGAAGCCTTTGCGCACCGTGCCTATGAAGACACCGCGCTGCCCATCGGCCATAACCAGACGATTTCCCAGCCTTATATGGTTGGGCGCATGACCGAGCTGTTGCTGGCGGCCGGGCCGTTGGACAAGGTGCTGGAGATCGGCACCGGCTCTGGTTACCAGACGGCGGTGTTGGCGCAATTGGTCGAGCGAGTGTTCTCGGTCGAGCGCATCCAGGTTCTGCAAGATCGGGCGAAAGAACGATTGCAGGCACTCAATCTGCGAAACGTGGTCTTTCGTTGGGGCGATGGCTGGGAGGGCTGGCCGGCATTGGCCACCTATAACGGCATTATCGTGACGGCGGCGGCGGCAGAGGTGCCCCAGGCACTGCTGGACCAACTGGCGCCAGGCGGCCGTCTGGTGATTCCGGTGGGCGCCGGCGATGTTCAGCAACTGATGCTGATTATCCGCGAAGAGAACGGCTTTTCCCGCCATGTGCTGGATGCCGTGCGCTTCGTGCCCTTGCTTAACGGCCCTGTGGCCTGAGCCGCGAGCGGCTGTTTTGGGGCCAACTTTGGTTTGGCTTTGCGTAACCAGTTATTTCAATTGTCACCGGATAGGGAGAGGCGGGTGAGTCTCACAGCCATTCAGCAGTGGATTTGCATCGCAGGCGCCAAGCGTCTGGTGAGTGGCTTGGCCCTTGGTGTGTTACTGGTCGGCTGCAGCAGCGCCCCGCCTGGCGGGGTCAGGGTGGTGGACCGTACCAATGGCGGCGCCGCCCGCACCACCGCGGCCGCGCCGCAACGTCCGGCGACCACCACCGGCCAATACCGCGTGCAACGCAGCGATACGCTGTATTCGATTGCCTTCCGTTTTGGCTGGGACTGGCGCGCGCTGGCGGCCAGCAACAATATCCCGGCGCCATACACCATCAAGGTTGGCCAGGTGATTCGCTTCGACGGCGGCCGCCCGCCGACCGTGGTCAGGGCGCCCGTCGCTACCGCCAACACCGGCAGCAAACCGCCGCTGGTGGTGGTGCCGACCACCACCGTTCCGGTTATCGCCAGACCCGCGCAACCGCCGGTTGTTACTACCCCGGCCACTACGCCGGTGCAGCCGGTGAGTCGTTCCGCTACAGGCTGGGCCTGGCCGACGGGCGGCGCTTTGATTGGCAAATTCTCGTCAAACGGTAGTTTGAATAAAGGCATTGATATAGCCGGGGAATTGGGCCAGCCTGTTTTAGCCGCGTCGGATGGTTCTGTTGTGTACGCCGGAAGTGGATTACGGGGCTACGGCGAATTAGTAATCATCAAACACAGCGATACCTACGTAAGCGCTTACGGTCACAACCGCAAGTTGTTGGTACGGGAGGGGCAGCAGGTCAAGGTTGGGCAGACGATTGCCGAGATGGGTTCCACTGGAACTGATCGGGTGAAACTCCACTTTGAGATTCGCCGTCAGGGTAAACCTGTGGACCCGCTGCAATTTTTGCCTGCCCGTTGATAGGTTGTCAGCCCGCTCCAGCTACGTAGCCGGACGGGCTCAGGGGTTGCCAGGGAATAGGGCGATGCCGGAGCTTATGTCGAACTCAGCAAGGGATAAGAACAATGGCACTCAACAAAGAAGCGCCGGAGTTTGACTTGGATGATGACCTGCTCCTGATTGAGCCGGGCATTGTTCTGGAAGACGTGCTCAATGACGAGTCGGATGTACCGGCCAAGCGCACAAAAGCCAAACACTCCACTGCACTCAAGCAACACAAATACATCGATTACACCCGGGCGCTGGACGCCACTCAGCTGTACCTCAACGAAATCGGTTTCTCCCCTCTGCTTACTCCTGAAGAAGAAGTCCACTTTGCGCGCCTGGCGCAAAAGGGCGACCCTGCGGGCCGTAAACGCATGATCGAGAGCAACCTGCGGCTGGTGGTGAAAATCGCCAGGCGTTACGTCAATCGTGGTCTTTCCCTGTTGGACCTGATTGAAGAGGGCAACCTGGGGTTGATCCGAGCGGTCGAGAAGTTCGACCCGGAGCGCGGCTTCCGCTTCTCCACGTACGCCACCTGGTGGATCCGCCAGACCATCGAACGCGCGATCATGAACCAGACGCGCACCATTCGTTTACCGATTCATGTGGTCAAGGAGCTCAACGTCTACCTGCGTGCCGCGCGGGAACTGACGCAGAAGCTCGACCACGAGCCCTCGGCCGAAGAGATCGCCAACCTGCTGGAAAAACCCGTTGGCGAGGTCAAGCGCATGCTTGGGCTCAATGAGCGGGTGTCCTCGGTGGACGTGTCGCTGGGGCCAGACTCCGATAAAACCCTGCTCGACACCCTGACCGATGACCGCCCGACCGATCCTTGCGAACTGCTGCAGGATGACGATCTGTCGCAGAGCATCGATCAATGGTTGTCGGAGCTCACCGATAAACAGCGTGAGGTGGTGGTACGGCGCTTTGGCTTGCGCGGCCACGAGAGCTGCACGCTGGAAGAAGTGGGGCAGGAGATTGGCCTGACCCGCGAGCGGGTACGGCAAATTCAGGTTGAAGCGCTGAAACGTCTGCGCGAGATCCTGGAAAAGAACGGTCTTTCCAGTGACGCGCTGTTCCAGTAATCGGCCCTGATAGGCGAAAACCAAAACCCGGCTTAGGCCGGGTTTTTTATTCCGATTTCCTACAAGACTTGGTTTTGTAAGACATTGCTTACAAAGCGTGTAAGCAATGCTCGGAACCATAAGCCGGCATAACGCCTTTTTTGCCGCTTCGCTTTCTATAACTTATTGAAATTAAAGGGAATGCTTAATTTCCATAGATGCGATTGGCTATCTTTTAGGCGATTTCGCGAGTTGAACCCCCTGTGGATATCGCTAATATCGCACCTGTGCTTACGGAGAAGCACAGGCCGCCACGGAAGATGGTCAGGAACATCGACGGATACGATTCATCAGGACGATGAGCAGGAAATAGAGGGACTAGGGACGAAAGAGTGGGCGGGTCAAACCGCCCCTTTTTTTTGCCTGCCGAAAGGTCGGCACAAACAAAAGGCCCGCTTGCGGGCCTTTTGTCTTTATCACGGTTTTTGCTGTTATGTGCCGCAGGCGCCTCGTTGGACGCCTTTTCTGGCTGCTGTACGCCTGGGCTTAGCGCTCCAGGAACTCCAGCTTGTCTTTCTTGCCGTCCCACTCTTCAGCGTCGGGCAGCGCATCTTTACGCTCGGTGATGTTCGGCCAGACTTCGGCCAGGTCACAGTTCAGAGCGATAAACTCCTGCATGTTCTCTGGCACTTCATCTTCCGAGAAGATGGCTTGGGCCGGGCATTCTGGCTCGCACAGGGCGCAGTCAATGCACTCGTCCGGGTGGATCACCAAAAAGTTCGGGCCTTCGTAAAAGCAGTCCACCGGACACACTTCTACGCAGTCGGTGTACTTGCACTTGATGCAGTTGTCGGTGACGACGAAGGTCATTTCTAATTCTCTCCTCAGGCGGCTGGGGAGCCCTTGTCAGAAATCGGGCTCCTCGGCTCGGGAAACGAGAGCGGTAGTCCAGGCTAATAGACGACCGCTTTCCCAAAGCGCGCGGGATTCTAACAGCTTGTGCGGCCAGGCGTTAGATGCGTGCTTTCAATGTGTATAACAGTTCGAGCGCACGGCGTGGCGTCAGATCATCAGGATTGAGTCGTCCCAGCTCCTCGATGACCGGATGCGGCGCACTGGCAAACAGGTCGCTTTGCATTGGCACGGACGGCTTGCCCGGCTCGCTACGCGGCTGTTCATGCGCCCATTCATGGGGCAGTGCGGTGGTTTCCAGGCGGGCCAGGTGCTCCTTGGCGCGCACGATGACATCGCCCGGTACACCGGCAAGCTGCGCCACCGCCAAGCCATAACTCTGGCTAGCCGGGCCGGGTAGTACATGGTGCAAAAACACGATGCGTTCGTTGTGCTCGGTGGCATTGAGGTGCACGTTGGCGACGATCGGTTCGCTTTCGGGCAACACCGTCAGCTCGAAATAGTGGGTAGCGAACAGCGTATAGGCGCGCAAGCGTGCCAGGTGTTCGGCCGCTGCCCAGGCCAGCGACAGGCCGTCGAAGGTACTGGTGCCGCGACCGACTTCGTCCATCAGCACCAGGCTGCGTTCGCTGGCGTTGTGCAGGATATTGGCGGTTTCGCTCATCTCCACCATGAAGGTGGAGCGCCCGCCCGCCAGGTCGTCGCTTGATCCGATGCGGGTGAAGATGCGGTCGACCAGCGACAGCTCGCAGGCTGCCGCCGGCACGAAACTGCCGATATGGGCGAGCAGCACGATCAGCGCGGTCTGACGCATGTAGGTCGACTTACCGCCCATGTTCGGGCCGGTGATGACCAGCATGCGGCGGCTGTCTTCCAGTTGCAGGTCATTGGCCACGAAGGGGGTGGTCAGCACCTGCTCGACGACCGGGTGGCGACCCTGCTCGATACGCATGCAGGGCTCTTCGACGAAGCGCGGGCGATTGAGGTCGAGGTTCAGTGCGCGCTCGGCCAGGTTGGCCAGCACGTCCAGCTCGGCCAGGGCGGCGGCGCTGTCCTGCAGCGGCGCCAGGTGTTCGATGAGGCGTTCGAGCAGCGCGTCGTAGAGCATCTTCTCGCGCGCCAGGGCACGGCTCTTGGCCGACAGCGCCTTGTCCTCGAACTCCTTGAGCTCGGGGGTGATGAAGCGTTCGGCGCCCTTGAGCGTCTGCCGGCGGATGTAGTCGGCAGGGGCCGACTCGGCCTGCTTGGTCGGCAGTTCGATAAAGTAGCCATGCACGCGGTTGTAGCCGACCTTGAGGTTGGCCAGGCCGGTGCGAGCCTTTTCCCGGGTTTCCAGGTCCATGAGGAACTGGCCGGCGTTCTCGCTCATCGCCTGCAGCTCGTCCAGCTCGGCGTCGTAGCCGGTCTTCAGCACGCCGCCGTCGCGAATCACCGCCGGCGGGTTGTCGATGATGGCGCGCGCCAGCAGGT
>JBCECW010000106.1:0-516 GCA_039207785.1 Pseudomonas sp.
TACGTGGATTTGCTTGTTACAGGCCTTACCATCCCAACCTGGAGATTTATAAGAATAAGTAAAACTGGAGCCACTGCCCGCCTGATTCAGGCATTGACGTGCGTCTTTGTTATCAGAGCTAGAGCTCGCCATTGCAGTGGCGCTCGACAACAGCCCCAGAGCGATAAACGTGAATATGATTTTTTTGCCCATAATGGACTCTCCAAACTTGTAAACCAATAAGAATTCGCCAACTCAGGTGGCGGCGAAAAGTTACCGATTCAACAAGTTTAAAAAAGCCATATAGTTCCGATGTGGATATAGTCCACCACTCACACAGGGAGAGACATGAAGTAATAAATAAAGGCAAATTAGGTTTGGCAGGCAGGAATAAATAGATAAATTTGTCTGATATTTCGCAGACCATCTAACTAGGGCAGCTAGTCCCCCGCAACAACGCGGGCCATTGCGGGGAAACGCCGAAACTTAATCGGGCACTCTGGGCAACGCACGCTTGTGCGCCGTCTTGGCAAACTG
>JBCECW010000106.1:526-7403 GCA_039207785.1 Pseudomonas sp.
ACAGCGGCCTGCAAAGCCTGACCACGTCCACCATCGACTTTGACGGGATCTACGTCAACGTCGGCACCGGAGCCGTCGAATATGACTATCCCGCCAGCTTCGATGATTCCCCGTGGATCAACATCTTCCTGGGCGGAAACGGCATTGCCCAGCAAGTAGTTGTCGATATCGTCGTAGGTGCAGCCGTAGGCGTCTTCATCCAGCTTGCCCGGCACCAGCTCCTCCAGGTCGGCGGTAGGCGCCTTGAACACCAGGTTCTGCGGCGCACCAAGGGCCGTTGCCAGCATCCGCACCTGGCGTTTGCACAGGCCGGTCAGGGGCGCCAGGTCACAGGCACCGTCACCGAACTTGGTGAAAAAGCCCATCAGCGCTTCTGCGGCATGGTCGGTACCCACCACCAGGCCATTGGTGTAGTTGGCAATGGCGTACTGGGCCACCATGCGCGTGCGCGCCTTGACGTTGCCCTTGGTGAAATCCACCAGCCCTTCACTGGCTTGCAGGCCGTCGATCTTTACATTGGCCATCAGGCCTTCGACGCTGTCGGCGATATTTACCGTGGTGTTCTGGTCGGGCTGGATAAAGGTCAACGATGCCTGGGCATCGTGCTCATCGGCCTGGGTCTTGAACGGCAGGCGCACGGCGATAAATTGCGCCGCATAACCTTCCCCGCGCAGTTGCTCGACAGCCAGTTGGCACAGACGGCCGGCGGTCAGAGAGTCGACCCCACCGCTGATGCCCAGCACCAGGGATTGGCAGCCGGACGCTTTCAGCACGTCCTTGATAAAACCGACGCGGCGGGCGATTTCCGCCTGCTCGCCGCCTTGCACCAGGTTACGGTTCACTCCCAGCTCAGTGGCAATGGCATCTTGCTTTGGCGTGCCCATTTCAAACTCCTATTTGCTGATTGGTGTCGCGTACGCCGAATACGTTGGAGGCGTACTGCAGAAATGACGCATCTTCACAGACATTCTTGATCGGGTCGTCGGAGAACTTCACCACCGGCTCGCCATGCACCCGCACCAGCTTCATCACGATGCTCAAGGGCTCCACGCCCTCCACGTCACAGGCAAGACTGGTGCCCATGCCAAAGCCGAACTTCGCCCGACCGCGCACGTGGCGCAAAATCGGCAAGCATTTCTCGAAATTCAGCGCATCGGAAAACATCAATTCCTTGGTCATGGCGTCGATCCCCAGCTCGGCGTAACGGGCCAGCACCTTGTCGGCCCAGACGATGGGGTTGCCCGAGTCCTGGCGCAGGCCGTCGTACAGCTTGGCAAAGTACAGATCGAAATCCTTGAGAAAGAAATCGGTGCTGATGCAGTCCGTCAGGGCAATGCCCAAGCGCCCGCGGTACTCGTGCACCCAGTTTTCCAGGGCGACATTCTGGCTTTCGCGCAGGCGGCTCAACTGCTGGTGCACCATCAACCACTGGTGAGCCATGGTGCCGATCAGTGGCAGGTCGAACTCATAGGCAATATGCGCGTTGCTGGTGCCGACAAAGACGCCAGGAAAGTCGCGGCGCATGATATCCACCACTTCGCGCTGCGCCTTGAAGGAGAGGCGGCGACGCGTAGAAAAGTCAGAAACGCGAAACTCGGCCAATTCATCCTTGCTGACGTTTTTCTCCAGCCACTCGAACTTCTGGTAGAGGCGGCGGGTGACATCCTCCAGCTCGACCTCAGCGTATTTTTCCCGGTTGCGCAGTTCACTGACCAAGGCCAGCACCGGCTGCTCGAACATGATGCAGTGCAGCATCGGCCCGCGAACGCGGATATTCAGTTGCCCATCCACTTCGTTGACCAGGATATAGCGCAGGTTAAAGCGGAACAGGCCGAGGAATTGCTCGAAATCGGCGGTCAGGTACTCGCGACGTTTACTGAAGAGAAAGCGCAGCTCGTCGTCGCGCATCCGCAAGTTGGCCAACTTCTCCAGCTCCTCGCGAATTTGCGGAATCAGGTGCCCGAGGTTTTCCTTCGAACGTACGATGAACTGGTACTCCACATCCACGTTCGGGTGCTGGTGCAGCACCGCCTGCATCATGGTGAAGGTGTAGTAGTCGGTATCCAGAAGACTCTGAATCACCCCGCCGGTGTGGCTGTATGCGCTTTCCATGGTGATGTCCTTATTGGCCTTCCAGTGAGGCTAACTGTTCGCGGCTGCTGGCCATCTGAATGCCGGCTGCGCGCATATCGGCAATTGCCTGGGTGGCGCCATCTTCGCTCATTGCGCGGCAGGCAGGAAGATAAACAATCACGCCAAAGCCCGCGCCAGCCAGTTGCAAGGCGGTGGTCTTGACGCAGAAATCCAGGGCCAGCCCACCCACGATGACCCGCTCGATGCCCTGGGCGTTCAGGTATTCGATAACGCCAGTGGACAGTTTGTTGTGCAGGTCGTGGTAGCAGGCACCGTAGGGGTGCAAATCCGGCTCTACGCCTTTCCAGACGAAGTAGTCGTACTCATAAGGTGTGGGCAGCTCGTCCAGCAGGGTAAAACCCTCGGTGCCCGGTACGCAGTGGCTGACCCAGGTGATATCGGCGTGGTCGAGACCGGTCGGCTGCAACATATCGCTGTGTGCCGCGACTACCCAGGGCGCCATCGGGGTGTGGGCATCTTTGCTGCCAACCCGCAGCCGCGCCAGGGTGGCCATGTAGTTGAGCTCGGCGCCAATCAGGTCACCGCCCGCCACCGGCAACTCAGCGGGGCAAAGCGGGGTAAAGCTTTTCTGCGCGTCGACATCAAAGGCTGCGGTTTTCAACATTGAGCTGTTCATGGCGTATGTCTCCTGTAGACGAGCCAAAAGGTACACGTCGTGTACTTACATTTCAACAGCCACCACAGATAAATTTCCTACATATGTGAGAAAGAACTCTTACCGTTGAAAAATAAGTACACGACATATACCCTCCTCACACCCAACTTCCTACGTCAGCCTCCTATGCCAACCCGCCAAGCCGAGAAAAGCGCCTACCTGCACACCGTTGATCTTTGCGTGCTGCGCTACTGTCGCGATACCCAGGCCCTGCAAATTCTGCTGCACAAGCGCGATGCCGAGCCCTTTGCCGGCCATTGGGCACTGCCCGGTATCGTGGTTAATGGCAGCACGGTGGACCTGAGCCTGGACGACGCCGTCAAGCGCCTGCGCAGCTCGCCCAAGGTAGGTATGGAGCTGGCCTATATCGAGCAGGTGGGTACGGTGGGCGACGCCTTTCGCGACCCACGCTGCTGGTCGTCGTCGACCTTCTACCTGGCCATTGCCAGCGAAACCCCTGCCCCGCGCGACGACCAGGCGTTTTTTGCCTTGGACGAGGTGGTCGGTGCGGGCCTGAAATTGCCGTTCGATCATAACCAGTTGGCCACCGCCGCCCACGAAAGGCTGGTGTCCAAGTCGCTGTACAGCAGCTTGCCGCTGATGTTTCTAGGCAATGAGTTCAGCGCCCCCGAGGCGGTCACGATTTTCTCCAAGGTGCTCGCCCGCCCCGTGCTGAAAACCAGCATGCGTCAACGCCTGATAAAAATGACCGAGGCCGGTTACCTGCAGGAAACCGGGCGCAAGAAAAACGGCGATGGCGGTCGACCGCAGGCCACGCTGGAGACTATCCAGCCCGCTAACCTGTACCTGTTCGACCGCTGTTTTCTGGATTGAACCGCGAGCTGGCGGTTACATGCGCTGGATATGCTGAGGATCGAGACGACCCAAAAACAGATGAGCAAACGCACGAATATTGCCGCGCAGCCGCCCGGAAAAATCCTTGATGCGGTTTTGCTGCACCGTCTTGGCCACATTGGAGAGGATATTGCGGCTCATCAGGGTCAACGCACGACGCCAGGTCATGGTGCCTTTACGGGCGAGAAAAATCGGGTTGGCAATCTGCGAGTAGCCAAAGCGCACACCGCTGGTACGCCCGGAACTGGCGCCCATGTGCACGCCAATGCACTCAGGCAGCAAGATCAGGTCACCGTGGCGCCGGGTGCGCGCGGTAAAGTCCGCATCCTCTTGCCAGGCGTACATGGGCAGGCGCTCGTCGAAACGCTCATTCACTGCCGCCAAGCCGCGTACAGCCATATTGCAACCATACAAACCGTCGATGATGCGACGCCCGCCGGTGTTGGACCAGTTCGGCATTTTTGCCTTGCTACCATCCAGGTAGCTCGCCACATCGGTTTCCGGCACACCAAACTCGGTGTGGATTCCGTCAGCTAGCAAACATCCCGTAATCCCAACTACGCTGCGGTCGGCCTGGAAAGCCATTTTGGCGTTTTCAAGCCAGGTGGTAGCCGGACGGAAATCGTCATCGAAAAACACCACAAACCAATCGTCTCGCTGGGCGGCATCAGCTGGTAGCACAGCGGCAACGGCATCCAGGCCGGCGTTGCGCTGTATGGTGGAGCCCACGGCAGACAGCAGTACCGTCGCCCGCCCTTCCAGCACCATGGGGTGGGCATCGAGGCCCTGCACATCATTGGGTTCGCTGCCAATCAGTACGGTCAACGCGGGGGCATGGGTTTGACGGGCCAAATAGTCCAGCAGGACAAAGGTTTCTTTCGCCCGATTTTTTGTCGCGACGATGACGTAAGCGTCCATTCGATTCAAAGCTCCGATTACTTGGCTCTCAGACGTATCAGCGCATGCGGCGTGCACGGCAAGCCGCGGTCGCTGTCGATGAATATCTACAGGGAATTACTGTAAGCAGAGTTGGTTGCGCTTTGATGTTCCGTCATTTACCACCTTCCCTGGGTAAGTGAACGTCGGTATCCAACTGCCCATGCAGAGCAAGTGGAAGAGGATCAGCACCGACGTCGACACTTCTTCGACGGTTGATCGTTAGAAAGCAAAAGCCCCCGAAATCTATAACAACTTCGAGGGCTTCGCTATAAATGATGGCGGGGAAATAGGGATTCGAACCCTAGGTACCATCGCTGATACAACGGATTTCGAATCCGTCCCGTTCGGCCACTCCGGCATCTCCCCAGCGGCGCGCATGATAACAGCTCAATCGCCGTTGGTGAAACCCAAAATTTGAAATTTTTCGCCTTCTTTCAGACGCTTGCACCGTTCAGTCCTAACCGCCCCTACAACGCAAAAGAGAGGCCGAAGCCTCTCTTTCATTTGATCAAGCGGTGAGCTTGGTCAACGCTTCGCGGTACTTGTCGGCCGTTTTCTGCGCAACGTCTGCAGGCACAGCTGGCGCCGGTGGCTCTTTGTTCCAGCCGGTGGACTCCAGCCAGTCACGCACAAACTGCTTGTCGAAGCTCGGCGGGTTCTTGCCTTCCACATAGCTTTCTACCGGCCAGAAGCGGCTGGAGTCTGGGGTCAGCACTTCGTCCATCAGGGTCAGCGTGCCGTCTTCGTCCAGGCCGAACTCGAACTTGGTGTCGGCAATGATGATGCCGCGGGTTGCCGCGTATTCCACCGCCGCGCTGTACAAGGCAATGGCGGTATCGCGAACCTTGGCCGCCAGTTCCCTGCCGATCACCGCTTCGCACTGCTCGTACGAGATGTTTTCGTCGTGATCGCCCACAGCCGCCTTGGTCGACGGGGTAAAGATCGGCTGCGCCAGCTTGGAGGCTTCTTTCAGCCCTGCCGGCAGCTGGATGCCGCAGACGGTGCCGCTCTTCTGATATTCCTTCCAGCCCGAACCGACGATATAGCCACGCACAATGGCTTCGACAGCAATCGGTTGCAGGCGCTTGGCGACCACAGCACGGCCTTCCACCAGCGGCAACTCGGCAGCAGGAACCACGTCTTCCACCCGGTCACCGGTGAAGTGGTTAGGCACCACGTCGGCCAGCTTGTCGAACCAGAAGTTGGAGATGGCAGTGAGGATCTTGCCTTTGTCCGGGATCGGCTCGGCGAGGATCACGTCGAAGGCCGAAAGGCGGTCGGTGGCGACCATCAGCATGCGCTTGGCGTCGATCTCGTACAGATCGCGAACCTTGCCGGAGTAGATTTTCTTCAAGCTCAAGGTGGAGGGAGTGGTCATGGAAGATTTCCGCCTTTAATAAACGAAACAGGCGAAACCACAGTGGTTTCGCCTATCGATTCTGCGAACTGCGCCTAACAGCGGCGGGCCTACAACGAGGCCAGCCGGTGCATCATCAGCCCAGGTTTTCCTGGATCAAGGCCAACACGCGACGAGCCACTTCGGCCGGTGCCACGGTATTGAGGTCTTTTTCCACGGTGACTTGCACGCTGTCGGCGGCCTTGGTCAGGCGTACCTGATAGCGCTCGGCACGGGCGTCGATCTCTTCCTTGGTCGGCTCGCTGCTCCACAGACGACTGAAGAAGCCAGGCTCCTTGTCCTTGGTCTGCGCGCCTTCAGCCAGGTTGATGTAGTACACACCCAGGCTGCGGTTGAGGTCGTCAACGCGAACGTTGGCGGTTTCCAGGGAACGACCCACGCTGGACCAGGCGCGATCGAAGTCGGCCCCCAGGTTCAGTACCGGGTTGTTGTTGCCGTCTTCGGTCAGGCTGACGCGGCTTGGGGCATCGAAGTCGCGTGCGGCCAACAGGGAAACCGAACCGCCCTGCTCTGCGCTACGGGCCATGCTGGCGAGCATTTCGTCCAGCAGTGCAGCATCGAGGCTGGCGTTGGTGGACTTGCTCGGGAAAGCGACATCAGCGGTGCTATCGGCCTCACGCTGGGCGCTGACCACATAGATTTCGCTGGTATTGCGTTGCACGCCTGGCTCGATACGCACACGAACACGGGTTTCGCTTTTCGGATCGACATCAGCAACGCGGCCGCTCAGACGACGGGCCATCGGCGCCGACAGCTCTTCAAAGCGCTGCCAATCGGTGCTGAATTCGCCGGTTTGCGGGCGGTCTTCGCTGATGCGGAAACCGTTGTCTTCGAAGAACTGGTGGGCAACTGGCCAG